>NZ_JAFMOT010000161.1:0-73904 GCF_019049695.1 Rahnella perminowiae | reverse complement strand
ATAAAAAACCCCGCTTGCGGCGGGGTTGAAGAGATTTTATGACGCCCGGGTTTCTTATAAACCAGCGGCTTCGCGCAACTGAGCGGCCTTGTCGGTTTTTTCCCAAGGGAAATGCTCACGGCCAAAGTGACCGTAGGCTGCGGTTTCTTTGTAGATTGGGTGTAACAGATCCATCATCTGGATCAAACCGTATGGGCGCAGGTCGAAGAACTCGCGTACCAGCAGGGTCAGTTGTTCATTGGAAACTTTACCGGTGCCGAAGGTTTCCACCATGATGGAAGTCGGTTCCGCCACGCCAATCGCGTAGGACACCTGAATTTCACAACGGTCAGCCAGACCAGCAGCCACGATGTTTTTTGCCACATAACGTGCTGCGTAAGCCGCTGAACGGTCAACTTTCGACGGATCTTTACCGGAGAACGCACCACCACCGTGACGGGCCATGCCGCCGTAAGTATCCACGATAATTTTACGACCGGTCAGACCGCAGTCACCCATCGGGCCGCCGATAACGAAACGGCCGGTCGGGTTAATATGATATTTGGTACCGGCGTTCAGCCATTCTGCTGGCAACACAGGTTTGATGATTTCTTCCATCACCGCTTCCTGCAAATCTTTCAGCGAGATGTCTTCTGAATGCTGGGTAGACAGTACGACCGCATCGATGCCGACGATTTTGCCTTCGTCATACTGGAAAGTGACCTGGCTTTTGGCATCAGGGCGCAGCCACGGCAACGTGCCTGATTTACGCACTTCAGCCTGACGCTGCACCAGACGGTGTGCGTAAGTAATAGGTGCTGGCATCAGTACGCTGGTTTCGTTGGTCGCATAACCAAACATCAGCCCCTGGTCACCCGCGCCTTGTTCCAGCGGATCAGTACGGTCAACGCCCTGATTGATATCCGGAGATTGCTTACCGATAGCGCTCAGCACTGCACAGGAATTGGCATCGAAACCCATGTCAGAATGGATATAGCCAATTTCGCGAACAGTCTGACGTGTGATTTCTTCAACGTCGACCCATGCGCTGGTGGTGATTTCACCGCCAACCAGGACCATGCCGGTTTTGACATAAGTTTCACATGCAACACGTGCTTTTGGGTCTTGCTCTAAAATTGCGTCCAGTACGGCATCGGAAATCTGGTCAGCAATTTTATCTGGATGTCCTTCCGAAACGGATTCGGACGTGAAGAGGTGTTTAGCCATTATGTTCTTTACCTTACATACGACGGGTTAGATATCACTGCATAGCACTGGGGTGACGGGCAGATGAGGAGCGGAGCTCGCCATTGTCGCAATGCGTCCTGCATGTCCCCATTAGGCAAAGCCTTGAAGCAGTTTGCGCGTTAAACCACCCATGCGTGTGGACGGATTAACATCTGGACGGCTATTTTAGGATAGCAGGTGTCCCGAATGCCAGTCATTTTTGTGACAGAGTGGGTGTTATTGTGCGGGTTTGCAGTGATATTCACGGCCTGAAACTATTTACACCACATTTTCATTTTGCAATTACAGCGGGTTGCCGGTATAAACGGCGCGCGCTATGCATATTTCTGCAGGCCCTGCAGATGCAGCGTATTCCAGTAATTACTGTTTTCTCAGCTCGAATGCCCGCGGGTGATGCGTGGCACGTGTGGAGGTGGTTAGTTTAATGACCCACTTTTTACCGCTTGTAACATTTCAACAGCATCCCCTGCAGCCTTCATTGCGCCCTGCAGCATTCTCCTCAGCATTTCTGTTAGCAAAACGTCTGTTATCTCTTCGATGTTACAGACAGTCTGACTATAGACAGGTCAGCCGCCGACATCTGTACGCTGCTCAGTAAACCCGGCTGTGCGTACATCGCACTTCCGACATATAACTGATGTAGCCTGCGATCTCCCGGGGCATCCGTCCCTGATTTCTCCCGACTCGTTACACGGAGTCTAAAAACGTGTTTTACAATGATATGAGTAGAAAACAGTCCTATGGCTGCGGCATACAGGGTTTTATCCTGTCTGAAAGCCAGGCTTGCGGGTTGTTCTCACCTGTTGTTACTGCGATAGTGGCTGGCCATGTTGTCAGTATAGAAAGAGGATTTACCTATGTCTGATGACATCCAGTCCCACCGTCCGCCACATTCGGACGATACTGTTTTTTTGCGCTCCATGCAGGAGGTTGCCGTGAACGATCGTGATGCCAGCAAGATGCTGCGCACTTACAACGTTGCCTATTGGGGTAACAATTATTATGACGTCAATGAACTGGGCCACATCAGTGTTTGCCCGGATCCAGACGAGCCTTCTGCCCGTGTCGATCTGGCGCAACTGGTAAAAGACATGCGGGAACAGGACGGTCAGCGTCTGCCGGCATTGTTCTGTTTCCCACAAATTCTACAGCACCGTCTGCGTTCGATTAACGCCGCCTTTAAACGTGCGCGTGAATCTTTTGGCTACGAGGGTGACTACTTCCTGGTGTACCCGATTAAGGTCAACCAGCACCGCCGTGTCATTGAATCGCTGGTGGAATCGGGTGAACCGCTGGGTCTGGAAGCCGGCTCAAAAGCTGAGCTGATGGCCGTGCTGGCGCACGCCGGGATGACCCGTTCCGTGATCGTCTGTAACGGTTATAAAGACCGTGAATACATCCGTCTGGCCCTGATCGGCGAGAAACTCGGGCACAAGGTTTATCTGGTTATCGAGAAGATGACTGAGATTAAACTGGTGCTGGAAGAAGCTGAACGCCTGAACGTTGTTCCGCGTCTGGGCGTGCGTGCGCGTCTGTCCTCACAGGGCTCCGGTAAATGGCAGTCCAGCGGTGGCGAGAAATCTAAGTTTGGCCTGGCAGCCTCTCAGGTTCTGCAACTGGTCGAAATGTTGCGTGAGGCAGGGCGTCTGGAAAGCCTGCAACTGCTGCATTTCCACCTGGGTTCACAGCTGGCGAATATTCGTGACATCTCGACCGGTGTACGTGAATCCGCGCGTTTCTACGTAGAACTGCACAAACTGGGCGTTAATATTCAGTGCTTCGACGTGGGCGGTGGCCTGGGTGTGGATTACGAAGGAACCCGTTCACAGTCTGATTGCTCGGTGAACTATGGCCTGAATGAATATGCCAATAACGTTATCTGGGGGATCGGCGACGCCTGTAACGAACATGGTCTGCCGCATCCGACGGTGATCACTGAGTCTGGTCGTGCCGTGACCGCGCACCATACTGTGCTGGTGTCGAATGTCATTGGTGTTGAGCGCAATGAGTTTAAAGAGCCGGCGGCACCTGAACCGGATGCACCGCGTGCGCTGGGCAGCATGTGGGATACCTGGAACGAAATGCACGATCCGGAAAACCGGCGCTCGCTTCGTGAATGGCTGCACGACAGCCAGATGGACCTGCACGATGTCCATTCACAATATGCGCACGGAATTTTGGATCTGACGCAGCGTGCCTGGGCGGAAGATATCTACCTGAATATCTGTAATAAAATTCAGGATCAGCTGGATCCGAGTAACCGTGCTCACCGCCCGATTATTGACGAATTGCAGGAACGTATGGCGGACAAACTGTACGTCAACTTCTCGCTGTTCCAGTCGATGCCGGATGCATGGGGTATCGATCAGTTGTTCCCGGTTCTGCCGCTGGAAGGTCTGGATAAACCGCCTGTAGGCCGTGCGGTACTGCTGGACATCACCTGTGACTCCGACGGTACTATCGATCACTATATCGACGGTGACGGCGTCGCGACCACCATGCCAATGCCGCCGTATGACCCTGAGAATCCGCCGGTGCTGGGTTTCTTTATGGTCGGTGCGTATCAGGAAATTCTCGGCAACATGCATAACCTGTTCGGCGACACTGCTGCGGTGGATGTGTTTGTCTTCCCTGACGGCAGCATTGAAGTGCAGCAGTCAGATGAAGGCGATACGGTTGCGGACATGCTGGAATACGTGCAATTGGATCCTAACGTATTGCTGTCCCGCTTCCGCGATCAGGTGAAAGAAACAGATTTGGATGCCGAATTGCAGGCCCAGTTTGTCGAAGAGTTTGAAGCCGGTTTATACGGTTATACCTATCTGGAAGACGAATAAAAGTCCGGTTCTTTTATTCTCTGCGCCTCAACGCCCGGCTTGTCCGGGCGTTTTTACGTCCTGCTTTCGTTACTTATTTTGTGAACGTATTTTATATTGATAGGTAAAATTGTTTCTTTATTAACCATGAAGCAGAAATCATTGTTGTGCGAAATGAAAGTGAAAGGCGCAACATTTTGCGCCTTAATGGGGTTATTTTCCGGCAGCGATACGTTCACGTATATGTTTCGCACGTGCCTCTGAAGACGGGTGATCGTCAAACCAGCCGATACTGCTCCCCTGATCCAGTTTGGCCAGCTTCTCAAAACTGGTCGCCAGACCTGTCGGATCAATACCCCGTTTTTTCAGCAGATCGAAAGAATAATCGTCCGCTTCGGATTCCTGCTTCTGGGAGAACTGTGCGTTAACATATTTCTCGCCCAGGTCCGCCAGTTGTGACTGCGACAAGGTGGCGCTGACGCCACCAAGCGAAGAAATTGCAGAGCGTGCTGCGGTAGCGCTGTAAGCGACCTGCATGGCTTTGCGGGTGTGACCGAGCGCGACGTGACCCATTTCATGACCGAGAACGCCTTCCACTTCATTGTCATTCATCATATCCATCAGGCCGCTGTAAACACGGATGCAGCCGTTCGCCATCGCCCAGGCGTTGACGTCTTTGGTCAGGTAAACCTTATAGTTGGCAGGGGTGCCATTAATGTTATCACCCAGTGCCGCCGAGATTTTTTTCAGGCGTTGTGCGTATTCACTGCTGTCGGGAGCAAGTTGTGCCTTTTTATCCATCTCCTCGCAGGACTGTACGCTCAGTGTTTTAACGTCGGCGTCACTCAGCGTATAGGCCTGATAAGCCTGCGCGCCGGACTGCATTAAGGTATCGGTATTGACATTAGCGCAGCCACTGACCAGCGATGCGGCAAAAAGGCTCAACATAACAGGGTGAAATTTCATCAATTTGGGTTCCCGGAGAAAGTTAACAAAACAGCGAATACAGCCTGAAAAAGGCTCTGACTGTAAGGATAGCGTTAAGATAGGTTTTTGGCAGTGCACGATCTATAGTGTAAGTCCGAAAAAACGCACTGATTTAAAAGCGGATTTTGTGAACTTAATCACGAGAGTGATTAGAGATTGCCGTTTTAATGCCGAGTCTGAGAAAATGACTTTCTTGACTGCTTTTTTAATCCGACCTGGAGTAGAACATGTCCTCTCGTAAAGAGCTTGCGAACGCTATTCGCGCACTTAGTATGGATGCCGTGCAGAAAGCGAATTCCGGCCACCCTGGTGCCCCTATGGGCATGGCAGACATTGCCGAAGTGCTGTGGCGCGATTACCTTAATCATAACCCGACTAACCCGCACTGGGCGGACCGTGACCGTTTCGTGCTGTCCAATGGTCATGGTTCTATGCTGATTTACAGCCTGCTGCATCTCACCGGCTATGATCTGCCGATGAGCGAACTGGCTAATTTCCGTCAGCTGCACTCTAAAACCCCGGGCCATCCGGAATACGGTTATACGCCTGGCGTTGAAACCACCACCGGTCCTCTGGGACAGGGCATCGCGAATGCCGTCGGTTTCGCTATTGCAGAACGTACGCTGGCAGCACAGTTCAACAAACCAGGCCATGACATTGTCGATCACCAGACCTATGCGTTTCTGGGCGACGGCTGCATGATGGAAGGCATTTCTCACGAAGTGTGTTCGCTGGCCGGTACCATGAAACTCGGCAAACTGACCGCGTTTTATGATGACAACGGTATCTCTATTGATGGTCACGTAGAAGGCTGGTTCACCGACGATACCGCGGCACGTTTCGAAGCTTACGGCTGGCACGTGGTACGTGGTGTTGATGGTCATAATCCTGACGCCATCAAAGCGGCCATTGAAGAAGCGCATAAAGTTACCGACAAACCTTCCCTGCTGATGTGTAAAACCGTGATCGGTTTCGGTTCGCCGAACAAAGCCGGTACTCACGATGTACATGGTGCCGCACTGGGCGCAGCTGAAGTAGCCGCTACCCGTGAAGCGCTGGGCTGGAAATATGCCGCCTTTGAAATCCCGCAAGATATCTATGCGCAGTGGGATGCGAAAGAAGCCGGTAAAGCCAAAGAAGCCGCGTGGAACGACAAGTTTGATGCCTATGCGAAAGCCTATCCTGAGCTGGCAAAAGAGTTCAAACGTCGTGTGAACGGCGAGCTGCCAGCAAACTGGGAAACTGAAGCACAGAAATTCATCGAACAGCTGCAGGCTAACCCTGCAAACATCGCCAGCCGTAAAGCCTCCCAGAATGCGCTGGAAGCTTTTGGTAAAGTGTTGCCTGAGTTCCTGGGCGGCTCTGCTGACCTGGCACCCAGCAACCTGACCATGTGGTCTGGTTCGAAGTCTATCGGCGACGATCAGGCGGGTAACTACATCCATTATGGCGTGCGTGAATTCGGTATGACAGCAATCACCAACGGTATCGCGCTGCATGGCGGTTTCCTGCCGTATTCTGCGACTTTCCTGATGTTTGTGGAATACGCGCGTAACGCGGTGCGTATGGCGGCACTGATGAAAATCCGCAACGTTTTCGTGTACACCCATGACTCCATCGGTCTGGGCGAAGACGGCCCGACGCACCAGCCGGTTGAGCAAATTGCCAGCCTGCGCGTTACGCCAAACATGAGCACCTGGCGTCCTGCGGATCAGGTTGAATCTGCTGTGGCATGGAAATACGCGATTGAGCGTAACGACGGCCCGGTTACCCTGATTTTCTCCCGTCAGAACCTGACCCAGCAACCACGTACGCCTGAACAACTGGCCAACGTGGCGCGCGGGGGTTACGTGCTGAAAGATTGCGACGGTACGCCGGACGTGATCCTGATTGCCACCGGTTCTGAAGTGGGTATCACTGTTGAAGCGGCTGACAAACTGGCTGCTGCGGGCACCAAAGTGCGTGTGGTTTCCATGCCGTCTACGGATGCCTTCGACAAACAAGACGCCGCTTACCGTGAATCGGTCTTGCCGAAAGCCGTTTCTGCCCGTGTTGCGGTTGAAGCCGGTATCGCTGATTACTGGTTCAAATACGTCGGCCTGAACGGTGCAATCGTCGGTATGCATAGCTTCGGCGAATCTGCTCCGGCAGAGTTGTTGTTCAAAGAGTTCGGTTTCACTGTTGATAACGTTGTTGCTCAGGCACAGGCGTTACTGAAGTAACTCCGCATTTCTTATGCCGTTAAAAGCACCTTCGGGTGCTTTTTTTTCGCCTGTATTTTCCGGTACCCGTTCTCAGTTTCGCGCGAAATGACACAGGTCAAACCGTTCCGAGGCGGGCTCGGTTACACTGCCTGCATGCCGGAACGGTTTCAATCCGTCGGTTTATGAGGGAAATCACTGTCGAAAAGGTGATGAAAAAGTAAAATCACTGTGAATACACCGAATTGGCTGGTGTTTTTTTCAGCAATCGGAGCGATTAATGCGGCCTTCTTCTACGAATTATTCCTTTTATTCACTGTTTGGTTTATTCTCAGCTGAACCGTTTCAGTCGGGCTATTTGAGCTTAACATCCTCACCAGGTTGTTATCGTGCCTGAAACTGACGCTTTTCTGCCGCAGGCTTTGTGCGGACAAATGATGATGGTGATTCACCGTAAACGCACGCTGCATTACTATAGGTGTTACTGATATTGAGTAACAACCGTGTAACAGGGAGATGTATGCCAATACGTATTGCAATTAATGGCTTTGGTCGCATTGGCCGTAGCGTATTGCGCGCGTTATACGAATCCGGTCGCCGGGCGGAAATCTCCGTCATTGCCATCAATGAAATTGCCAGCCCTGAAGGCATGGCTCATCTGCTTAAATACGATTCCAGCCACGGGCGTTTCGCCTGGGATGTCCGCCAGGAAGGTGAAAACCTTTACGTAGGCGATGACTCCATCCGTTTACTTCATCAGTCTGATGCCAGCCAGTTGCCATGGGGTGAACTGAGCATTGACGTCGTGCTTGATTGCACCGGTGTCTATGGCAGCCGTGCAGACGGTGAAGCCCAGCTTGCGGCCGGCGCTAAAAAAATTCTGTTCGCGCATCCTGGCGGCCATGATCTTGACGCCACGGTGGTTTACGGCGTGAACCACGCCTTGCTCGAACGTCAGCACCGCATTGTGTCCAATGCGTCCTGCACCACCAACTGTATTATCCCTGTGATCAAACTGCTCGATGATGCTTTTGGCATTGAGTCCGGCACGGTAACGACCATTCATTCCTCAATGAATGATCAGCCGGTGATCGATGCGTACCATGCGGATTTACGCCGTACGCGCGCCGCCAGCCAGTCCATTATCCCGGTTGATACCAAACTGGCCGCAGGGATCACGCGCATCATGCCAAAATTTTGCGATCGCTTTGAAGCGATCTCGGTGCGTGTGCCGACAATCAATGTCACCGCCATTGATTTAAGCGTATTTGTCGAGGGTGCTGTGACGGTAGGCGAGGTTAACCAGCTGCTGCAAAAGGCCGCAACAGGTGCTTTTCGTGGTATTGTTGACTATACCGAACTACCATTAGTCTCGACAGATTTTAACCATGATCCCCATAGCGCCATCGTAGATGGAACGCAGACGCGGGTAAGTGGACAGCACCTGATTAAGACACTGGTCTGGTGCGATAACGAGTGGGGTTTTGCCAACAGAATGTTGGATACAACATTGGCAATGTCTGCCAGCGGTTTCTAGTACGGCTGTTCCGGCTTTCCGGCCGAAACTGCCTTCAAGCAACTTTAAAGAGAATCAACGAGAGGATTCACCATGTCTGTTATTAAGATGAGCGATCTGGATTTAGCGGGTAAACGCGTACTGATCCGTGCCGATCTGAACGTGCCAGTTAAAGACGGCAAAGTAACGTCAGATGCACGTATCCGCGCTTCTTTACCTACCATCGAAATTGCCCTTAAACAAGGTGCACGTGTGATGGTTACCTCGCATCTGGGTCGTCCGACTGAAGGCGAATATAACGAAGAGTTTTCTCTGCTGCCGGTTGTTAACTACCTGAAAGACAAACTGTCTTCTCCTGTACGTCTGGCTAAAGACTATCTGGATGGCGTTGAAGTTGCCGAAGGCGAGCTGGTTGTTCTGGAAAACGTTCGCTTCAACAAAGGCGAAAAGAAAGACGACGAAACCCTGTCCAAAAAATATGCTGCCCTGTGTGACATCTATGTGATGGACGCATTCGGTACTGCGCACCGCGCACAAGCTTCTACTCACGGCGTGGGCAAGTTTGCACCTATCGCCTGTGCCGGTCCGCTGTTGTCTGCAGAACTGGAAGCACTGGGTAAAGCGCTGGGTAACCCGGCCCGTCCGATGGTCGCTATCGTGGGTGGTTCTAAAGTTTCTACCAAACTGACCGTTCTGGATTCCCTGTCCAAAATCGCTGACCAGCTGATCGTTGGCGGTGGTATCGCGAACACCTTCGTGGCTGCTCAAGGCAACAACGTCGGGAAATCCCTGTACGAAGCAGACCTGGTCGGCACCGCAAGCAAATTGCTGGAAACCTGCGACATTCCTGTTCCTACCGATGTTCGCGTAGCGACGGAGTTCTCTGAAACTGCAACGGCTACCGTGAAGTCTGTTAAAGACATCAAAGATGATGAACAAATTCTCGACATGGGCGATGAGTCTGCAAATCGTCTGGCTGAGATCATTAAAAACGCTAAAACCATTCTGTGGAATGGTCCTGTAGGCGTGTTCGAGTTCCCTAACTTCCGTAAAGGGACCGAAATTGTGGCGCAGGCTATTGCTGACAGCGAAGCATTTTCTATCGCAGGCGGCGGCGACACACTGGCGGCTATCGATCTGTTCGGTATCGCTGACAAAATTTCCTATATCTCCACTGGCGGTGGCGCATTCCTGGAATTCGTTGAAGGGAAAGCACTGCCAGCGGTTGTGATGCTGGAAGAGCGTGCTAAGAAGTCATGAACCCTGAACGGGGAGCGTAATGCTGTCCGTTCTTCTTTGCCGCGCGGGGGGCTGCACAGTGGAACCCGCGCGACATAGCAAACCGATTCAATCCATCTACGGCCGACGAAACAGGACAAAGAACTATGTCTAAAATTTTTGATTTCGTAAAACCAGGCGTTATCACTGGTGATGATGTACAGAAAGTTTTCGCTATCGCTAAAGAAAACAAATTTGCTCTGCCAGCGGTTAACTGCGTAGGCACCGACTCCATCAATGCCGTGCTCGAAGCGGCTGCGAAAGTTCGTTCACCGGTTATCGTTCAGTTCTCTAACGGTGGCGCTGCGTTTATCGCAGGTAAAGGCCTGAAAACTGACGTACCACAAGGTGCGGCAATTCTGGGCGCAATCTCTGGCGCACACCATGTGCATCAGATGGCAGAACATTACGGTGTGCCGGTTATCCTGCACACCGACCACTGCGCGAAAAAACTGCTGCCATGGATCGACGGTCTGCTGGACGCGGGTGAAGCGCATTACGCGAAAACCGGTAAGCCACTGTTCTCTTCTCACATGATTGACCTGTCTGAAGAATCTCTGGAAGAAAACATCGAAATTTGCAGCAAGTACTTAGCTCGCATGGCAAAAATCGACATGACTCTGGAAATCGAACTGGGTTGCACCGGCGGTGAAGAAGATGGCGTGGACAACAGCCATATGGACGCATCAGCACTGTACACTCAGCCACAAGACGTTGATTACGCTTACGAAAAACTGAACGCTATCAGCCCGCGTTTCACTATCGCTGCGTCATTCGGTAACGTACACGGTGTTTACAAACCAGGTAACGTTAAACTGACTCCAACGATCCTGCGTGATTCTCAGGAATACGTGTGCAAGAAACACAACCTGCCACACAACAGCCTGAACTTCGTATTCCACGGCGGCTCCGGTTCAACTGCAGCAGAAATCAAAGAATCTGTAGGTTACGGTGTTATCAAAATGAACATCGATACCGACACTCAGTGGGCTAACTGGGACGGTATTCTGCAGTTCTACAAGAAAAACGAAGCTTACCTGCAAGGTCAGTTGGGTAACCCGGAAGGCGCGGACAAACCTAACAAGAAATTCTATGACCCGCGCGTATGGCTGCGTTCTGCACAGTCTTCCATGGTGACTCGCCTGGAACTGGCATTCAAAGAACTGAACGCGATCGACGTACTGTAATTCTTATCCTTCCGGTGCTTGACCACCGGAATGTGAGGATAATCGTCAAAGGGGCTTCGGCCCCTTTTTTATGGCCTGTTTTCCGGCCACAATAGCCCGTATCAGTATTTCGCCAGAATCCCGAAGAGAGAGCCATGAAGCCAAAATCTGTCACCCTCGATGATGTTGCGCGCCACGCCGGTGTGTCTTATCAGACCGTTTCGCGTGTACTGAATCAGGCTGCGCATGTGTCGGTCAGAACGCGTAATAAAGTCGAACAGGCAATGGCGGCGCTCAATTACGTTCCGAACCGTGTCGCACAGCAACTGGCGGGGAAACAAAGTTATACGCTGGGTCTGGCGACCACTGAGCTGGCATTGCATGCGCCGTCACAAATTGCGTCAGCGATGAAAACCCGTGCTAATCAGTTAGGCTTCAACGTTGTGATTTCGATGATTGATAACCTGAGCCTGACCGCCTGTCGTGCGGCAGTAAACGAACTGATGTCGCAGCGGGTAGATGGCGTGCTGATTAACGTGCCGTTGTCGAATGACGATGCGGGGGCTATTGCGCAGTTGTGCGGCAACTTACCGGCGTTGTTTCTGGATGTAGATCCTGAAGCTGATGTGTTCAAAATTCTGTTCGATCCTCACTGCGGGGCAGAGCAGGGCGTGGCGCATTTACTGGCGCTCGGGCATCAGCAGATTGCCGTACTGACCGGCCCGCTCGAGTCCATCTCTGCACGGCTGCGTTATGAAGGCTGGCTGAAGACGCTGGCATTGCACGATATTACGCCCTGTGCGGTTCAGCATGGTGACTGGAGCGCGGCTTCGGGTTATCAGCAGGCATTATCGTTGCTCGGTCAGCCCGAACGTCCTACGGCGATTCTGGTTGCCAATGACCAGATGGCGCTCGGCGTTCTGCGTGCTGTCCATGAGTTTGGTCTGCGGGTACCGGAACAAATTTCGGTGATGGGTTATGACGATACTGAAGACAGCGCATTTTTCTTCCCGCCGCTGACCACCATCAAACAGGATTTCCGCCTGCTCGGTCACGAAAGCATTAACCGGCTGGTGGAGCATCTGCATACGCATGGCGATCATCAGCAATCCTCGCTGTTACTGCCCACTTCTTTGGTTGAACGCCACACGACCGCCAGACCGGGCACAAACCCGGTGTCACAGGAAGCCTTATCGCAGGAGCTGATCCGCATCGCGCGTCAGCTTAGCGCGCTCTGAACCGGATTTAACCCTCCCATGACGCGGAATTTGTGATCCGCGTCCCTTTCCCGCATACCTCCGCTTTACTTACTCGTCCTGGTTACGCATGTTTATCATATTGTGAGCGCATAACAATTTACCGGGGAGATATTATGACATCATCAGCGGAAGATAAATTATCATCGCTGGCCACTGTTCTGGCCCGCCGTGACTGGGAAAAACCGGCCTCGACACAGTGCAACAGGTTACCTGCACACCCGCCGTTTAACAGCTGGCGGGATGCAGAAGAAGCGAGAGATAATAAGGCTTCAGGAAACATCCGTAGCCTGAATGGCGAGTGGGCATTCAGCTATTTTAACCGTCCTGAAGCCGTGCCGGAGCAATGGCTGCAACAGGATCTGGCAGGTGCCGACGCTGTGCAGGTGCCATCAAACTGGCAACTGGCGGGTTATGACGCACCGATTTATACCAACGTTCAATACCCCATCCCCGTCAATCCGCCGTTTGTACCGGCAGAAAATCCTACGGGTTGTTACTCGCTCACAGTTTCTGTGGATAATGACTGGCTGAGCAGCGGGCAGACGCGCATTGTGTTCAACGGCGTTAACTCTGCTTTCTATTTATGGTGTAACGGCCGGTGGATCGGGTATTCGCAGGACAGCCGTTTACCGGCGGAATTCGATCTTAGTGGTGTACTGCACGCCGGTGAAAACCGTCTGGCGGTCATGGTGCTGCGCTGGAGTGACGGCAGTTATCTGGAAGATCAGGATATGTGGCGCATGAGCGGGATCTTCCGCGACGTCACCTTGCTGCATAAACCGGCGGAGCAGATTACCGATTTACAGGTGCGCACGCATCTGTTTCATGGCTTCACGCAGGCCGAACTGGAGGTACGGGTCAGCGCTGCCGTGCCGCCGAAAACAGCGGCTGATTATCAGGTGCGCGTCGAGTTGTGGCAGGGCGATAAACCGGTCACACAGCATCAGCAACCACTCGGCAGCGAAATCATTGATGAGCGCGGGTCGGCATTTGACCGAACCACGCTGCGTTTGCCGGTCAGCCAGCCTGCGTTGTGGAACGCTGAGCAGCCCGCCCTCTATCGCGCTGTCGTTTCCCTGATTTCTCCGCAGGGGCAGCTTATTGAAGCTGAAGCCTGCGATGTGGGCTTCCGTCAGGTAGAAATCAGCAACGGATTGCTGAAAGTGAACGGCCAGCCGGTGTTGATCCGCGGCACCAACCGCCACGAACATCACCCTGAAAACGGTCAGGTGATGGACGAAGCCACCATGCGCCGCGACATCGTGCTGATGAAGCAGCATAACTTCAACGCCGTACGCTGCTCGCATTATCCGAACCATCCGCTTTGGTACAAACTTTGCGATGAATATGGCCTGTATGTGGTCGATGAAGCCAATATCGAAACTCACGGCATGCAGCCAATGAACCGTCTTTCGGACGATCCGGTCTGGTTCAACGCGTTCAGCGAACGTGTGACGCGTATGGTTCAGCGCGACCGCAACCATCCGTGCATCATTATCTGGTCACTGGGCAATGAGTCCGGTCATGGCGCGAATCACGATGCACTTTATCGCTGGATCAAGTCTGTTGATCCCACCCGTCCGGTGCAGTACGAAGGCGGCGGAGCCAACAGTGCGGCAACCGACATTATCTGCCCGATGTATTCCCGTGTTGAGCAGGATCAGCCGTTCCCGGCCGTACCTAAATGGTCGATTAAAAAATGGATCAGCATGCCGGATGAAACCCGTCCGCTGATCCTCTGCGAATACGCCCATGCGATGGGCAACAGCTTTGGCGGCTTCGATAAATACTGGCAAGCGTTCCGCCAGTTTCCGCGTCTGCAGGGCGGTTTTGTCTGGGACTGGGTCGATCAGAGCCTGCTGCGCACCGGCGATGACGGCGAACGTTATATGGCCTACGGCGGTGACTTTGGCGATACGCCCAATGACCGTCAGTTCTGCATGAACGGTCTGGTGTTTGCTGACCGTACGCCGCATCCGTCCTTGTTTGAAGCGCAGCGCGCCCAGCAATTCTTCCAGTTTTCGCTGATCAGCACCTCGCCGCTGATGCTGGAAATTCAGAGCGAATATCTGTTCCGCCACAGTGATAACGAACAACTGGTCTGGCGTATCGAACATGACGGCGAGGTCATTTCGCAGGGCGAAGCGGTGTTAGATATCGCGCCAAACGGCAAACAAACCCTGAATCTGGGCGATATTCCCTCGTCGGAAGGGGATTTGTGGCTGAACGTGGCAGTGCATCAGCCGCAGGCGACCGCCTGGTCAGAAGCCGGGCACCGCAGCGCCTGGGATCAATGGCAATTGCCGCAGCCAATGACCTTACAGGTAACGGAGAAAATTTCTGCTGTTACACCGGTACTGGAGCAGCAAAACGGCCTGATTACGGTAGCACATGGCACACAGCGCTGGCAGTTCAGCCAGCAAAGCGGACTGCTGGAACAGTGGTTTGATGGCTCAACGCCGCGTCTGCTGAGTGCGCTGCGCGACCAGTTTATCCGTGCGCCGGTGGATAACGATATCGGCGTCAGCGAAGTCACCCGTATTGATCCAAATGCCTGGGTTGAACGCTGGAAAGCGGCGGGTATGTACCAGCTGGAACCGCGTTTATTAAACATCTGTGCCGACCAGTTACAGGACAGCGTGGTGATCACCACCACCCACGCATTCATGGCGGGGGAAGAAACGCGACTGCTGAGCCGTAAGATTTTCCGCATCGATAATCAGGGCGAACTGCATATCAGCGCCGATGTCCGCGTGGCGTCAAATGTACCGTCGCCGGGTCGCATTGGCATGACCTGCCAGCTGGCGGACACCGCAGGGAACGTCAGCTGGCTGGGACTGGGACCGCACGAGAATTATCCTGACCGCCGTCTGGCGGCGCAGCACGGGCGCTGGACGTTGCCACTGACAGAGATGTACACGCCGTACGTTTTCCCGACCGAAAATGGCCTGCGTGGAGAAACCCGCGAACTGGATTACGCCGGATGGAAGCTGCGTGGAAACTTCCACTTTGGCCTGAGTCGCTACAGCCTGCAACAGCTGATGGACACCAGCCATCGTCACTTATTGCGTGAAGAAAAGGGCACCTGGCTGAACATCGACGGCTTTCATATGGGCGTCGGCGGTGATGATTCCTGGAGCCCGAGCGTCAGTCCTGATTTCCTGCTGACGGCCGGTCAGTATCATTATTCGTTCACCTGGAAGCGTGCCTGATATCCCGCGCTGCGGCCTTAACCCGCCGCAGCGCAGTATTCAGACGTAAGGAATCTGCTTATGTATTACCTGAAAAATACTAACTTTTGGATGTTCGGGCTGTTCTTCTTCTTTTACTTTTTCATCATGGGAGCCTATTTTCCGTTTTTCCCGATCTGGCTGCATGACATCAACCAGATCAGCAAAAGTGACACCGGCATCATCTTCGCCAGTATTTCGTTGTTCTCGCTGTTGTTCCAGCCGGTGTTTGGTTTACTGGCCGATAAACTGGGGTTGAAAAAGCATTTGCTGTGGATCATCACCGGCATGCTGATCCTGTTCGCGCCATTCTTTATTTATGTATTTGGCCCGTTACTGAAAATAAATATTTACCTTGGATCGGTAGTGGGCGGGATTTACCTGGGTCTGATTTACAACGCCGGTGCACCTGCGATTGAAGCCTATATCGAGAAAGTCAGTCGCCGCAGCAGCTTTGAATTTGGCCGTGCACGCATGTTCGGCTGTGTCGGCTGGGCGCTGTGCGCCTCGGTGGTCGGCATCATGTTTACCATCAACAATGAGTTCGTATTCTGGCTCGGCTCCGGCTGTGCGGTCATTCTTGCTATCCTGTTGCTGATCGCCAGGCCGGAAGTGACCTCCAGCGCACGTGTGGTCAATGAACTGGGGGCGAACAGCAAACCGTTCAATTTCAAACTGGCCGTCGAACTGCTGAAAGATAAAAAACTGTGGTTCCTGGCGCTGTACGTCATTGGCGTCTCCTGTACGTATGACGTATTTGACCAGCAGTTTGCTAACTTCTTTACCTCCTTCTTCGCGTCATCTTCTGAAGGGACGCGCGTCTTTGGCTATGTCACCACCATGGGCGAACTGCTGAACGCCAGCATCATGTTCTTCGCACCGCTGATTGTGAACCGGATTGGCGGCAAGAATGCTTTATTGCTGGCCGGTGCTATTATGTCCGTGCGTATCATCGGTTCATCTTTCGCGTCGTCACCGCTGGAAGTGGTGGTGCTGAAAACCTTGCATATGTTTGAGGTGCCGTTCCTGATTGTCGGTTGCTTCAAGTACATCACCTCAGTGTTTGAAGTGCGTTTCTCGGCGACGATTTATCTGGTGACCTTCTGTTTCTTCAAACAGGTGGCGATCATCTTTATGTCCGTTTTCGCGGGTAACATGTATGACCGTATCGGTTTCCATGGCACCTATCTGATCCTCGGATTAGTCGCGCTGACCTTCACGGTGATTTCTGCCTTTACGCTGAGCGGTCGCGGCCCTCTTCAGGCATTCAAAACCCCTGAACCGTTAAAAAACAGCCACGCAAATCCTTAATTTATCTGCAGTCTTTGTTACGGAATTGGCACTTCATCGCATTGTTAGTTAACCTTACAGAACACTTGCTGCCTCGTTAAACGGGGCAGCTTTAGTTTTTGCAGCCCGTAAGGGTGTAATTTTGGGGTACGTTAAATGGATGATTTGAACGTGGTGGGCAGCATCAATAATGCTGGCAACTGGTTGGTGAGAAACCAGGCGTTATTGCTTCATTACGCCGTGAATATTGTGGCAGCAGTCTTCATTCTGATTGTGGGGCTGATTATCGCCCGCATCGTTTCCGGTGCCGTCAGCCGGGTGTTAAAAGTTCGTGGTATTGATGTCACGGTTTCCGATTTTCTTTCCGCCATGGTGCGTTACGCGATTATCGCCTTCACGCTGATTGCGGTTCTGGGAAGGATTGGCGTGCAAACCACGTCCGTGATTGCCGTCATCGGTGCCGCCGGTCTGGCCGTCGGTCTGGCATTACAAGGCTCACTGTCTAACTTTGCGGCGGGCGTTCTGCTGGTGATTTTCCGGCCGTTCCGTGCCGGTGAATATGTTGACCTCGGCGGCGTGGCCGGTACTGTCACTCAGGTACAAATTTTTTCCACTACCCTGCGTACACCGGATAACAAAATTATTGTGGTGCCAAACGGCAAAATCATCGCCGGTAACATCATCAACAATTCACGTGAACCGACCAGCCGTATCGAGCTGACTGTTGGCGTAGGTTATGATTCTGACATTGATCTGGTGAAAAAAATCCTGACCGATATCATCACTGCCGATCAGCGCGTTTTGCAGGATAAAGGTGTCGTGGTTCGTCTGAACGAAATGGCGGCATCTACCCTGAATTTCATCGTGTATGCCTGGACCAACAACGGTGATGCGCAGAACGTGAAATGGGATTTGCTGGAGTCGTTTAAACGTGCACTGGATAAAAATAATATCAATATTGCTTACCCGCAAATGGATGTTCACCTTTATCAGGTAGCGGGCAAGGAAGCCGGACAGCAGGAAGAACGACGCACGTTCGAATAAGAGATCCTTTCCGGATTCGGATTTTCACAGGCGCCTGCGGGCGCCTTTTTCATGCCCGAAATATCCCGCTGTCGCTGATAAGCCAGGCTAATGACCGATTAGAAATTTCCATTTCCTCTTATGCCCGCTAAGCCCTTACACTGCGCGCAATCTCTGTTACTGATTCTCTGAAGGAGTTCCCATGCTGGCAATTTTCCTGCAAGGACTGGCGATGAGCGCCGCGATGATTTTACCGATTGGCCCGCAGAATGCATTTGTGATGAATCAGGGCATCCGCCGTCAGTATCATCTGATGATCGCCGGCTTGTGTGCGCTGAGTGACATTGCGCTGATTTGCGGCGGTATTTTTGGCGGCAGCGCGTTGCTGAGCCAATCCCCGACGTTACTGTTGCTGGTGAGCTGGGGCGGTGTGGCATTTTTACTGTGGTATGGCTGGGGTGCATTTCGTACGGCATTCAGCAAAAATCCCGAACTGGCTCAGGCCGAAGTGGCGAAGCAAAGTCGCTGGAAAATTGTCGTCAGCATGCTGGCGGTGACCTGGCTGAATCCGCACGTTTATCTTGATACATTCGTGGTGCTTGGCAGTCTGGGCGGCAGCCTGAGCCATGATGAGCGTTCGTGGTTTGCGCTCGGTGCCGTCAGTGCGTCAGTGATATGGTTCTTCGGGCTGGCTATTCTCGCCGCTATGCTCGCGCCATGGCTTAATACCGGCAAAGTGCAGCGGGTGATAAACTTTATCGTCGGCGTCATTATGTGGGGGATTGCAATACAACTGGCCCGTCAGACCGGGGTATTTTGAGTTTTGTCACTAATCTTAGTTTCTGTTGCAACGGATTATGCTACGGTTTCGCAGATTGTTTGACCTATCTATTGCCAGATCTTTGATGATTAATGGAGGCACTGTGAAACTGAAAGCATTGGCTGTAGCAGCGATGTTGGGATTAGGGACATTACCGTTGACGTTACAGGCGGCAGAATTACCTGCCGGGCCGCACGTCGTCACGTCAGGCACCGCAAGCGTGGATGCCACGCCGGATATCGCGACGCTGGCGATTGAAGTCAGCGTGTCAGCGAATGATTCGGCCAGCGCCAAGAAGCAGGCTGATGAACGCGTGGCGGAATACTTTGCTTTCCTGCAAAAAAACGGCATTGAGAAAAAAGATATTAATGCTGCCAACCTGCGTACTCAGCCGGAATACAACTATCTGAAAGACGGCACGTCGCAGCTGAAAGGCTACCGTGCAGTACGTCAGGTTCAGGTAACATTACGTCAGTTGGACAAACTGAACGAACTGCTGGATGGCGCACTGAAATCAGGTCTGAATGAAGTGCGTGCGGTTGAACTGGGTGTTGCCAATCCGGATAAATTCCGCGATGAAGCACGTCAGAAAGCCATCGAAAATGCCACGCAGCAGGCAAAATCACTGGCCGAAGGTTTCCATACCAAACTGGGGCCGGTTTACAGCATCCGTTACCACGTTGCTAACTACCAGCCGATGCCGGTTGCACGTATGTATAAAACGGCTGAAGCCGCAGGCCAGAGCGATGTGGCGCAAACCTACGAGCAGCAAAGCATTCACTTCGACGATCAGGTCGATGTCGTTTTCGAATTGCAGCCTCAGGCTCCCGCACAGTAAATATGAAAAAACCCGCTCCGGCGGGTTTTTTATTTCTGTTTTCGCCAGGCAAATCAGTCCTGACGCAACACCTGATGGCCGTGTGCCAGCAGGGCATCGGTCACTTTGCGCATCATGCGGCTTTCCGGTGCAAAACGGTGCCAGTAAAGCATACGGCGCTGGAAAAGACCCGGCGTCAGGTCGATCAGCTCACCGCTTTCCAGTTCTTTCTCAATCTGTAAATGCGGGATCATGCAGCAGGTGGTGCCCTGACGGGCCAGTTGTACGAACGCTTCCGACGAGTTAACGATATGGCACGGCACGCTGCCAGGCGATAAATCGAAGTTCTGTTGCAGGAAGGCCTGATGCATATCATCAAGATGGTCAAATGCCACCGCCGGTGCTTTCAGTAAGGCGGAGCGGGTGACGCCGTTCGGAAAATAGCGATCAGCAAAAGGTTTGGAACCCACAAACAAATAATCCAGTGCACCGAGCTGATCCACCAGACAACTCGGCAGTGGCTGTGGCTGTATACTCACCGCACCGACGACTTCGCCGCGACGCAAGCGCTCCTGCGTTCGGGTTTCGTCTTCCACCTGTAAATTAAGACGGATAGGGGAATCGACCAGTACCGATTTCAGCGCAGGCAGTAACCAGGTTGCCAGACTGTCGGCGTTGACTGCCAGTGAAAGCAACAGCGGTGTATCGTTGCTTTCGTGATTGCTGTCGCTGCCCAGCCACTCTTCTTCCAGTAATTCCACCTGATGTAACAAGGCCAGCAATTTCTGCCCCTGTTCAGTCGGACGCGGGGGAACGGTACGGACCAGCAGCGGCTGGCCGAACAAATTTTCCAGTTGCTTAATGCGCTGAGAGACTGCCGATTGTGTGATGCAAAGCTTCTGTGCTGCGCGTTCAAAACCGCGCTCACGGATCACCGCGTCCAGTGCCTGCAGCGTTCTATAGTCCGGGCGTTTCATCGGAGTTCTGTCCCTTGGATTCAATGTTATCGGGACACTATGCCACAGATTGTCAGGTTTTGTGGTGAGGAAAATCGGGGTGTTTGCAACACAATTGCACTTAATAAGTGTGATCTGGTCACGCTCTTGACTGCCCAATCTGCCGGGACATGCTTTATAATCACCCGCACTCTTCGTTTCACCGAACCATTCACGCCACTTTCGTGTTATCAGACAGAGAAGCCATTATGACGCAGGAAGAATTGAAAAAAGCAGTCGGTTGGGCCGCGCTGGATTACGTGACGCCGGGCACCATTGTCGGTGTCGGCACCGGATCCACTGCCGCGCATTTCATCGATGCACTGGGTTCCATCAAAGGCCAGATAGAAGGCGCCGTTTCCAGCTCCGACGCCTCAACTGCAAAACTGAAAAGCTTAGGCATCCATGTTTTCGACAGCAACGAAGTGGATTCGCTGGATGTGTATGTTGACGGTGCAGATGAAATCAATGGCGCAATGCAAATGATCAAAGGCGGCGGCGCGGCGCTGACCCGTGAAAAAATCATTGCCGCGATTGCCAAAAAATTCATCTGCATTGTGGATGCCTCTAAGCAGGTGGATGTGTTGGGTAAATTCCCGTTGCCTGTTGAAGTGATCCCGATGGCTCGTTCTTACGTGGCGCGTGAACTGGTGAAACTCGGCGGCCTGCCGGAATACCGTCAGAATGTACTGACAGACAACGGCAACGTGATCCTGGATGTGCACAACCTGAATATTCTTGATGCTGTCGCGATGGAAAATAAGATCAACAGTATTGCCGGTGTGGTGACTGTCGGTCTGTTCGCCAACCGGGGGGCTGATGTGGCGCTGGTCGGGACTTCCGAAGGTGTCAAAACCATCAAACTGAAGTAATCAGCCTATAAGCAGAAGATCTGGCTGCTTTTGTCCCGGGCAGCCAGTCTCCGCCTCGTCATCCCGCTGTCATAACGCAATGTTATGAAGATGATAATTTTCCGACTGAATCATCTTTTATTTAAAAGCTTTAATTTGGTGACTTATGTCACATTCCTGTGTTTCTCCTCCTGAACGTCTGGCTCAGCAAAATCTAACCAGCATGAAATGCTAAAAACCAACAGGTGCGCTGAGCCTTCTGCTGGGGGGCAGGCAATCGTTTGTATTGATGATGGCGGATTTTTTGTTATGTTGACTGTGAGCAGTCACCATGCAGTTTGAATTCAGTCAGAAAATTATAGGGTCGGGAAATGGCAAAAGTATCACTTGAGAAAGACAAGATTAAGTTTTTGTTAGTGGAAGGCGTCCACCAAAGTGCGGTTGATACACTCCGTGCCGCGGGTTACACCAATATTGAATTTCACAAAGGTGCTTTAGACACGCAATCGCTGAAAGAATCGATCCGTGACGCGCACTTTGTTGGACTCCGATCGCGTACTCAGCTGACTGAAGAAGTGTTCCAGGCAGCAGAAAAACTGGTGGCTGTTGGATGTTTCTGCATCGGCACCAATCAGGTGGATCTTAAAGCTGCGACCCGTCGTGGTATTCCGGTCTTTAACGCACCGTTCTCCAATACCCGTTCGGTTGCGGAAATGGTGCTGGGCGAAATGTTGCTGATGATGCGCGGTATTCCTGAAGCGAATGCGAAAGCGCACCGTGGTGTGTGGAACAAACTGGCAGTCGGTTCATTCGAAGCGCGTGGCAAGCGTCTGGGGATCATTGGTTACGGCCACATTGGTACGCAGCTGGGGATCCTGGCGGAAAGCCTGGGGATGCGCGTCTTCTATTACGACATCGAAAGCAAACTGCCATTGGGTAATGCGCAGCCGATTGCGACGCTGGAAGAATTGCTTAACACCAGCGACGTGGTCACCTTGCATGTGCCGGAAACTGCCGGTACGAAAGACATGATTTCGGAGGCGCAGCTGGCCCGGATGAAACCGGGCGCGCTGCTAATCAATGCCTCACGCGGCACCGTTATCGACATTCCGGCGCTGTGTGATGCACTGCGCAGCAAACATCTTTCCGGCGCGGCGATTGACGTCTTCCCGGAAGAACCGGCGACCAACAGTGATCCGTTCAATTCTCCGTTGTGTGAATTCGACAACGTCCTGCTGACGCCGCACATCGGTGGCTCGACAATGGAAGCGCAGGAAGGTATCGGCCTTGAGGTGGCAGGTAAACTGGCGAAATACTCTGACAACGGTTCAACCCTGTCAGCAGTTAACTTCCCAGAAGCCTCTCTGCCTGCGCATACCGAGAAAGCCAGCCGTCTGTTGCATATCCATGAAAACCGTCCGGGGGTGCTGACCAGCATCAACCAGATTTTCGCGGAGCAAGGGATTAATATCGCCGCACAGTATCTGCAAACTAGCCCTGAAATCGGTTATGTCGTTATCGATGCTGAAACAGATACCACGACGCTGAATACCGCACTGCAACTGATGAAGGCAATTCCGGGAACCATTCGTGCCCGTTTGCTTTACTGAGCATATCAGCCATAAATGACAAAGCCGCCGGAAGGCGGTTTTTTGTTTCTGGCATCAGGGTAATAAACAATATCCGCAGGTGAACGCGGGAATCAAAACGTCAGAAGTAAAAAGACAGGGTGATCAGACCACAGAGGATCACTGATGAAAAAGTGATTTCGAACAGGTAGCGGCGCAGGATCATCTGTCAGTACCTCGGGCGGATAAACGGAGAAAAAAACACCCGGCGAACCGGGTGTTAAATTAACAGTCTTGATAAGCGCGAGCAGCGATGCTCACGAAGACTTCTTCGTTACTTCTTATGCTGCCGGGGTAGCTTTTGCAGCCGGAGCAGCTTTCTTAGCATGTTTTACGTGTTTTTTAGCAGCCTGGGCTTTCTGTGCAGCCGGAGCCGCTTTCTTAGCATGTTTTACGTGTTTTTTAGCAGCCTGGGCTTTCTGTGCAACCGGAGCCGCTTTCTTAGCGTGTTTCACGTGTTTTTTAGCAGCCTGGGCTTTCTGTGCAACCGGAGCGGCTTTCTTAGCGTGTTTCACGTGTTTTTTAGCAGCCTGAGCTTTCTGAGCGACCGGTGCTTTCTTCGCTGCTTTTTTGTGTTTCTTGGCAGCCTGCGCTTTCTGAACAGGTTTCTTGTGTGCTTTATGCTTAGTCGCATGAGCCGGAGCCGCTGTAGTTGCTGTGGCAGCAGGTGCCGGTGTTGCTGTAGTTTCAGCAGCGAAAGCGACAGAAGACAGGCCCATTGCAGCGGCTACAACCAGAGCTAATACTTTTTTCATGTTTAATTCCTCAGGAGTCTTGGTTTATGTGTCTACCCCACTGCGGGGCCGATGTGAGAATAATAGGCGTGACGAACCCTGTTGTCCGTGAGTGATTGGTTTCGGCGTGTAACGGTATGTATAAGCGGTAAATATGCTTTATTTCAAAGGGTTGGTTATTTCTGACAAAAGAGGAGATGCCGGAGGCTGCAATTAGTTACAACATACTAATAAGTGATATGCTCTGTTTCCGGCTGACACCTTACCTGCAGTGAATTTATATTGCCTGGCATCACCAGACCCACACTTTTCCGGGCGTGATGACTTCAGGTAATGGTACATCCCAGTGTTCAGCCGGTAAGGCATCGACATGCTGACAATCGTGCGCCAAACCTATCGGATACGGACCGCCCGCTTCCCGGCGCTCAAGTGTGCGGTCATAAAAGCCTCCCCCCATACCTAAGCGTTGCCCGGCACTGTCGAAGGCGACCAGCGGCGTCAGGATGATATCCAGTTGCGGCAGCGGAATAACCTGAGTGACATCCAGTTGTGGCTCCAGAATTTTGAGACGATTACGCACCAGCGGCGTGTCGGGCGTATAACGCAAAAAAAGCAGGTTTCCGGGCGAGAAAGGGTGCAGCACCGGCAGGCAGAGTTGTTTGCCTTCGTTCCACAAGCGGCCGATCAACGGTGCGGTATCCAGCTCACCATCAAATGACAGAAACAAAGAAACTGTAGAGGCGGACATAATCTTCGGGTGGGTTGCGACGCGTTCTGCAGCCTTAAGGGCAAAATCAGTTTGCTGTTCAGCAGTCAGAGCCTGTCTGCGTTGGCGTATTTCACTGCGGAGAATTTGTCGGGCTGATGCGAACAGAGGAGTATAAGACATAGATACAAACACCAGAAAGGGATGTACCGCAAAGAAAGGGGGATCTCCGAGATGCCGTCGCAGGCTGTAACCCTTGAACCCATGGTTCAAGGTGAACGTGCTGTCGCAATCTTTAGGCTTCTCGGACGGGCCGAGCATGCGCACCGATTACGGATCATCACATTCTGTTGGTACTAATTATCGGCTCAGGGGACGGGCCCGCTGGCGAACATCTCAGAGAAATTTTTTACCGTTTCTGACAACCTGTGACCAGTCAGTCAGCAACGTGTGTTATTCGAAAGGCGCCCCTTCACGTTCAGAGATCCGGCCTTGTTCGAGCAATGCCTGCTCGATGGTTTGTTGCAACATCCGGATACGTTGTTCCATATTGGATGCGTAATCGCGAGTTTTCAACCTTTCCTGAGCAAGTTCGTGACATACGTTCAATGCCGCGATGAATACCAGTTGCTCGGTATTGGTGACTCTAGTGCGAACTTTCAGATCTTGCAACCGCTGATTAAGATCTTCAGCTGCCAGATTCAGTGCTTCCTGTTGTTCTGGCGGACAATTCACCCGTAAAGAGCGACCAAAAATTTGAATATCTACCGGTTGTGCAGACATGCCACCTTCCTGCTGATTTATTCGTCCGCCCCAACGTGACCACTACGACCTGGCGCAGGATGTTGGAAGCGGGCGCCACTATAACTATCTCAATACCAGGTTACAACCCCATGACCGACTGATTGCTGCCCGATTGCTCAGGGCGTGCCATTCATGCCTAAGACCACCCAATCACGGGCTGCTAATCTGGTACTACGACAGACCTTGGTGGTAGCATAACACGAACTTAACCTGCCAACGATGGCGAATGCGCATGTCTATTGAGAATACTTACCCTACTTACGATTCGTTGGATCAAAACCTGAAACAACAATCGGTTGCTTTGACCGCAGCAGAAATGCACGGTTTGATCAGTGGTTTGCTGTGCGGTGGCAATCGCGATGGCAGCTGGCTGACGATCGTGCATGACCTGACTAACGAAGGCATAGCCTTCCCGCACACGCTGGCCGATTTGCTGCAACAACTGCGCAAAGTGACGTCAGACACCCTCGAGGATGACAGCTTCGAATTCAAAATGTTGATGCCAGACGATGAAAAACACGTCTTTGAGCGTGCCGATGCGCTGGCCGGATGGGTGAACCATTTCCTGCTCGGGCTGGGCATGATGCAGCCAAAACTGGCCAAAGTGAAAGGCGAAGTGGGTGAGGCGATCGACGATTTACGCAGCATCGCACAACTGGGTTACGACGAAGATGAAGATCAGGAACAGCTGGCACAATCTTTAGAGGAAGTGGTGGAGTATGTCCGTGTCGCCGCCATCCTGTGCTTTGGTGAATTTGGTCACAGTCGCCCGACGGCTGCGGAAAATCACCGTACGTTGCATTAATCGTACGTTGCATTAAATAAAGCGATTGCACTCATTAAAACGATTTCAGGAGAAGGTGTGATGACTCAGCAAGAGTACGAGAATCGTCGTCAGGCGCTGTTAGCGAAGATGGCACCGGGCAGCGCTGCGGTAATTTTTTCTGCGCCGGAAGCCCCACGCAGTGCCGACAGTGAATATCCGTATCGTCAGAGCAGTGATTTCTGGTACTTCACCGGTTTCAATGAGCCGGAAGCGGTATTGATCCTGGTGAAAAGTGATGAAAATCATAATCACAGCGTCCTGTTTAACCGTGTCCGTGATCTCACCGCTGAAATCTGGTTTGGTCGTCGTTTAGGTCAGGAAGCCGCGCCCGCCAAACTTGGCGTGACCAAAGCACTGCCTTTTGATGATATCAACGACCAGCTTCATCTGCTGTTTAATGGCCTCGATGTGGTGTATCACGCGCAAGGCGATTACGCGTATGCGGATGAAATCGTTAACCGTGCCATGGAAAAATTGCGCAAAGGCTTCCGCCAGAATCTCTCCGCGCCTGCCACTGTGACTGACTGGCGTCCCTGGGTGCATGATATGCGCCTGTTCAAATCGGCTGAAGAAATTGCCATCATGCGCCGCGCCGGACATATCACTGCGCTGGCGCATACCCGTGCGATGGAAAAATGCCGCCCGGGCATGTTCGAATATCAGCTTGAAGGTGAAATTCACCACGAATTTAACCGTCATGGCGCGCGTTACCCTTCCTACAACACCATTGTGGGCGGAGGCGAAAACGGCTGCATCCTGCATTACACCGAAAACGAATGTGAATTGCGTGACGGCGATTTAGTGTTGATCGACGCCGGTTGTGAATATCAGGGCTATGCCGGTGATATCACCCGTACTTTCCCGGTGAACGGTAAATTCAGTAAAGCGCAGCGTGAAATCTACGACATCGTGCTGGCCTCAGAATATAAAGCGCTGGCAGTCTTCGGCCCGGGCAGCAGCATTCAGGCTGCGACCGAAGCGGCAGTACGCGTGATGATTGAAGGTCTGGTAAAACTCGGTGTCATGAAAGGCGATGTTGAAACCCTTTACGCTGAACAGGCTCACCGCCAGTTCTTCATGCACGGTTTATCTCACTGGCTGGGACTGGACGTTCATGACGTCGGCCATTACGGTTCAGTTGATCGCAGCCGGACGCTGGAACCGGGCATGGTGCTGACCGTTGAACCGGGCCTGTATATTGCGCCGGACGCTGACGTACCGGAAGCGTACCGCGGTATCGGTATCCGCATCGAGGACGACATTCTGATCACCGCTACCGGTATTGAAATTCTGACCGGCGATGTGGTGAAAGAAGCCGATGATATTGAAGCGTTAATGGCGGCGGCACAGAAATAATATGAGTATTGTAATTGTTGGCGGCGGAATGACCGGTGCCACGCTGGCGCTGGCGATTTCTGCACTGACGCAGGGACGTTTGCCGGTGCATCTGGTGGAAGCCACTGCGCCGGAGCATCACGGGCATCCGGGTTTTGATGCCCGTTCGATCGCACTGGCGCAGGGAACCTGCCAGCAATTATCCCGGGTGGGGATCTGGCCTGCGCTGGCGGCGATCGCCACACCAATCCGCGATATCCACGTCAGCGATCGTGGTCACGCGGCTTTTGTCAATCTTAATGCCGCGCATTATGGCGTTGAAGCGCTGGGACAGGTGGTTGAGCTGCACGAAGTGGGCAAGCGTCTTTTTGCCATGCTGAAAAATGCTCCCGGTGTGACGTTGCATTGTCCGGCGAAAGTGACAGATGTCACGCGTTTGCAAGATTCCGCCAGCGTGACGCTCGACGATGGCCAAGTTCTGACTGCACAGCTTTTGGTGGCCGCTGACGGTTCCCATTCTTCGCTGGCAAAAGCCTGCAATATTGGCTGGCAACGTGAAGATTACGGACAGATTGCCGTCATCACCAACGTTGCGACCGGCGAGCCGCACAACGGCCGCGCGTTTGAGCGTTTCACTCAGCACGGACCGCTGGCCCTGCTTCCGATGTCCGACGGCCGCAGTTCCCTGGTCTGGTGTCATCCGCGAGAAGCGAAAGAAGAAATCGATAACTGGAGCGAAGCGCAGTTTCTCAGTGCGTTGCAAAAAGCGTTCGGCTGGCGTCTGGGCACCTTAAACCAGGCCGGTAAACGTTTCAGTTATCCGCTGCAATTACAAAAAGCTAACAGCCATATCAGTCACCGTCTGGCGCTGGTGGGCAACGCGGCGCAAACGCTGCATCCGATTGCGGGACAGGGTTTTAACCTCGGTCTGCGTGATGTCATCACGCTGGCGGAAACGCTGGCCCATGCTGCCGTACAAGGCACCGATGTCGGCAGTTACCCTGTGCTGAGTGAATATCAGCGGCGCCGTCAGCCTGATCAGCAGGCGACCATCGGCGTCACGGATGGCCTGATCCATCTCTTTGCCAACCGCTGGCTGCCATTAATGGTCGGACGTAATCTTGGTTTACTGGCGATGGAAGGCATTACGCCGCTACGTGATGCGTTTACCCGCCGGACGCTGGGCTGGGTTGACCGTTAATCCTTACAGGAAAAATTATGCAATCTTTTGATGTGGTTATCGCCGGTGGCGGAATGGTGGGTCTGGCGCTGGCGTGCGGATTACAGGGCAGCGGTTTGCGCGTTGCTGTACTGGAAAACCAGCAGCCGGATCTCGATACGCCGTTGCCGGAACAGCCGGGTTTACGGGTTTCGGCGATCAATGCTGCCAGTGAACGCCTGCTGAAATATATGGGTGTCTGGGACAGCATCATCGCTCAGCGTGCCAATGCTTATCAGGGGATGGAAGTCTGGGATCGCGACAGCTTCGGTAAAATTGCATTCCGTGGCGAAGAATACGGTTTCAGCCATCTGGGGCACATCATCGAAAATCAGGTGATCCACCGTGCCTTGTGGCAGCATGCGGAAAAATCTTCTGACATTACACTGCTCACATCAGCCACATTGAAAAATGTGGCATGGGGTGAAAATGAAGCCTTCATTACCCTCAATGATGATCGTCAGCTCAGTGCGCGCTTAGTCGTGGGAGCGGATGGTGCACAGTCATGGCTGCGTCAGCACGCCGATATTCCACTGACCTTTTGGGATTACCGCCATCATGCACTGGTGGCGACCATCCGCACGGAAGAACCGCACCAGTCTGTGGCACGGCAGGTATTCCACGGTGAAGGCATTCTGGCATTTCTGCCGCTGGCGGATACACATTTGTCTTCTATTGTCTGGTCAGTATCTCCGGATGAAGCGCAGCGCCTGAGGGCGCTGGAGCCAGAAGCATTCAACAAAATTCTCGCCAGCACCTTTGACCTGCGCCTTGGTGTTTGTGCAGTAGAAAGCGATCGTCTGACCTTCCCGCTGACCGGACGTTATGCCCGCAGCTTCGCCGGACAACGTCTGGCGCTGGTCGGGGATGCGGCACACACCGTGCATCCGCTGGCCGGGCAGGGTGTCAACTTAGGCTTTATGGATGCTGCTGAACTGGTCTGCGAAATCAAACGTCTGCAAAAAGAAGGCAAGGATTTTGGCCAGCATATGTATCTGCGCCGTTATGAGCGCCGCCGCAAACACAGCGCAGCGCTGATGCTTGCCGGAATGCAGGGCTTTCGCGAACTGTTTGCCGGTGACAATCCGGCCAAAAAACTGCTGCGCGATATCGGCCTGACGCTGGCGGATTCCCTGCCGGGTGTCAAACCGAAGCTGGTCCGACAGGCAATGGGGCTCAATGATTTACCTGAATGGTTACAGGAGCCATCGCTTCGATTGAAATAATCTAATTTCAGCTAAAATTTTCCATTACATTTTCTAATCCGGGGCCGGATTTCTCATTCTGCAAATGGTGAGAAATCCGGCCTTGTCGTTATATAACATCGACACTTTTGCTGTTTATTTGTAGATTTTGCGCCACAAACCCCAGTTTACCAGTCAAAAACTCTGCAAAATGCCCCTGTGAAATCACTGACATTCCCACCGCTCTGCATATTTTAACTTATGGTTAGCAGGGAGATTCAGTGGTAAGTTCAGGCAAAGGGTATCGTTTGCGCGGTGTGCTGTTTATGCACTTAATGAAATGAGGAATAAGATGGTTAAGCAGACTCAGCTTTATGAACAACATGTTGCGTGCGGCGCGCGTATGGTCGATTTCCACGGCTGGATGATGCCTTTGCATTACGGCTCCCAGCTGGATGAACACCACATTGTGCGTCAGGATGCCGGTATGTTTGACGTCTCGCACATGACCATTGTCGATCTCCACGGTGCCCGTACCCGTGAATTCCTCCGTTATCTTCTGGCGAACGATGTCGCCAAACTGACTGTTCCGGGTAAAGCGCTGTACACCGGCATGCTCAATGCCTCCGGCGGCGTCATTGACGATCTGATCGTTTACTTCCTTAATGAAAACTATTTCCGTCTGGTGGTTAACTCAGCGACCCGTGAGAAAGATCTGGCATGGATTTCGCAGCATGCAGAGCCGTACGGTATCGAACTGACGGTGCGTGATGATCTGGCACTGGTTGCCGTGCAGGGACCTCATGCGAAAGAAAAAGCAGAAACCCTGTTTACCGCTGAACAAAAACAAGCAGTAGCGGGCATGAAGCCATTCTTCGGCGTTCAGGCGGGCGACCTGTTTATCGCGACCACCGGTTACACCGGCGAAGCGGGTTATGAAATCGCGCTGCCGCAAGAGCAGGCTGCTGATTTCTGGCAAAAACTGCTGGCCGCAGGCGTGAAGCCAGCAGGTCTGGGCGCGCGTGACACCTTGCGTCTGGAAGCGGGCATGAATCTCTACGGTCAGGAAATGGATGAAGGCGTATCACCGCTGGCCGCCAACATGGGCTGGACCATCGCCTGGGTACCGGAAGACCGTGATTTTATCGGCCGTGACGCACTGGAAAGACAGCGCGAGCAGGGCACTGAACAGTTGGTTGGTCTGGTGATGACGGAGAAAGGTGTATTGCGTAACGAACTGCCGGTGCGATTCACCGACAGCGCGGGCAACACGCTGGAAGGCGTGATCACCAGCGGCTCATTCTCTCCGACGCTGGGCTACAGTATTGCGCTGGCACGCGTTCCGGCGGGCATTGGCGGGCACGCGATTGTGCAAATCCGTAACCGCGAAATGCCGGTGAAAGTCACGAAGCCAGGTTTTGTCCGTAACGGCAAACCGCTGGCGCAGTAAAAATCCGACATAAAATTATCCAGTTAACGCTGAATTAAGCACTTTTTTGGAGAAAGTATAATGAGCAATGTTCCAGCAGATTTGAAATACGCGTCTTCCCACGAGTGGATTCGTTCAGAAGGTAACGGCGTTTACACCGTAGGTATCACCGAACACGCACAGGAATTACTGGGCGACATGGTATTTGTTGATCTGCCGGAAGTGGGCCGTGAAGTTGCCGCCGGTGAAGACTGCGCCGTGGCGGAATCCGTCAAAGCGGCTTCCGACATTTACTCTCCGATCAGCGGCGAAATCATTGCGGTAAACGCTGAACTGGAAGGTTCTCCGGAGCTGGTCAACAGCGAGCCATATGACACCGGTTTCCTGTTCCAGATTAAAGCATCAGATGAAAGCGAACTGGCTAACCTGCTTGATGCACAAGCCTATTCAGCATCCATTGAAGACTGATTAAACACTGTTTTACCCGCCCCGTAACCCGCTTGCGGGGCAAATCCAGACCCGTAGCTTTTGTCAGTATCCCAAGACACCTCCAGCAGATTTCAGGAATGCGTAGCAAATGACTCAGACTCTCAGCCAACTTGAACACAGCGAAGCTTTTATCGGCCGCCATATCGGTCCGTCTTCTCAGCAGCAGCAACAGATGCTGGAAACGGTCGGTGCGGATTCCTTAAATGCGCTGATCCAGCAGATCGTTCCGGTCGATATCCAGTTACCCGGCCCGCCGGCTGTCGGCGATGCCGTGACTGAACATCAGGCGCTGGCTGAGCTGAAAGCTATTGCCAGCCAGAACCAACGTTATAAATCCTACATCGGTATGGGTTACAGCGCGGTGCTGACGCCGCCGGTTATCCTGCGCAACATGCTGGAGAACCCGGGCTGGTATACCGCTTATACGCCGTATCAGCCGGAAGTGTCCCAGGGGCGTCTTGAGGCTTTGCTGAATTTCCAGCAACTGACGTTAGATCTGACCGGTCTGGATCTGGCTTCTGCTTCCTTGCTCGATGAAGCGACTGCCGCCGCCGAAGCGATGGCGCTGGCAAAACGCGCCAGCAAACTGAAAGACGCTAACCGCTTCTTCGTGGCTGACGATGTGCATCCGCAAACGCTGGATGTCGTACGTACCCGTGCGGAAACATTCGGTTTTGACATTATTGTCGACAAAGCCGAAAAAGTGCTTGAGCTGGAAGGTGTATTTGGCGTGCTGTTACAGCAGGTGGGCACCACCGGCGAAGTGCATGATTACACCGCGCTGCTGGGCGAACTGAAATCCCGCAAAATTATCACCACCGTAGCGGCTGATATTATGGCGCTGGTGCTGCTGGCTGCACCGGGCAGGCAGGGCGCGGACGTGGTCTTCGGTTCGGCGCAACGCTTTGGTGTGCCGATGGGTTACGGCGGCCCGCACGCGGCCTTCTTCGCCTGTGTAGATGAATTCAAACGCTCCATGCCGGGCCGTATCATCGGGGTTTCCCGTGATGCTGCGGGCAAAACCGCACTGCGTATGGCGATGCAGACCCGCGAGCAACATATCCGTCGCGAAAAAGCTAACTCTAACATTTGTACCTCGCAGGTTTTACTGGCGAACATTGCCAGCCTGTATGCGGTATTCCACGGTCCTGAAGGCCTGAAACGCATTGCGTCACGCATTCACCGTCTGACCGATATTTTGGCCGCAGGCCTGAAACAGGGCGGCCTGACGCTGCGTCATAACACCTGGTTCGATACGCTGACCGTTGAAGTCAAAGATAAAGCAGCGGTGCTGGAACGCGCGCTGAGCTTCGGCCTGAACCTGCGTACTGATATCCACGGCGCGGTGGGTATCACGCTCGACGAAGCGACCTCCCGCGAAGATGTTCAGATTCTGTTTGCTGCCCTGCTGGGGGACGACAACGGTCTGGATATCGACAAGCTGGATAAAGCGGCATCGACTGACAGCAACGCCATTCCTGCCGCCATGCTGCGTGCGGATCCGATCCTGACGCATCCGGTATTCAACCAGTACCACAGCGAAACCGAGATGATGCGTTATATGCACCGTCTGGAGAAAAAGGATCTGGCGCTGAATCAGGCGATGATCCCGCTGGGTTCCTGCACCATGAAACTCAATGCGGCGGCAGAAATGATCCCTATCACCTGGCCGGAATTCGCTGAACTGCATCCGTTCTGCCCGACTGAACAGGCTGCCGGTTATCAGCAAATGATTGGTCAGCTGTCACAGTGGCTGGTTCAGCTCACCGGCTATGATGCGGTATGTATGCAACCCAACTCCGGTGCGCAGGGTGAATACGCGGGTCTGCTGGCGATTCGCCGCTACCACGAAAGCCGCAATGAAAGCAGTCGTCACATCTGTCTGATCCCAAGTTCAGCGCACGGCACTAATCCGGCATCTGCACAGATGGCGAGCATGAGCGTAGTGGTGGTTGCCTGCGATAAACAGGGCAACATCGATCTCAGCGATCTGCGTGAGAAAGCGGCGAAAGCCGGCGATGAGCTGTCTTGCATCATGGTGACTTACCCGTCAACGCACGGCGTTTACGAAGAAACCATCCGCGAAGTTTGCCAGATTGTTCACCAGTACGGCGGTCAGGTTTACCTTGACGGTGCGAACATGAACGCACAGGTTGGCATCACTACGCCGGGTTATATTGGCGCGGATGTCTCGCACCTCAACCTGCATAAAACCTTCTGTATTCCGCACGGCGGCGGCGGTCCTGGCATGGGCCCGATTGGTGTGAAAGCGCATCTGGCGCCATTCGTTCCGGGTCACAGCGTAGTGCAGATTGACGGTGTGCTGACGCAAAACGGTGCGGTGTCTGCGGCTCCGTTCGGCAGTGCTTCCATCCTGCCTATCAGCTGGATGTACATCCGCATGATGGGCGCGGAAGGCCTGAAACAAGCCAGTCAGGTCGCTATCCTGAACGCCAACTACATCGCGACCCGTCTGAAAGAGGCGTATCCGGTGCTGTATACCGGCCGTGACGGTCGTGTGGCACACGAATGCATTCTGGATATCCGTCCGCTGAAAGAAACCACCGGTATCAGTGAAATGGATATCGCCAAACGTCTGATCGACTACGGATTCCATGCCCCGACCATGTCCTTCCCGGTTGCCGGTACGCTGATGGTTGAACCAACAGAATCAGAAAGCAAAGTGGAACTGGATCGCTTTATTGATGCACTGCTGGCAATTCGCAGTGAAATCGACCATGTGGCGAAAGGTGAATGGCCGCTGGAAGACAACCCGCTGGTGAATGCACCGCACGTGCAGAATGAGCTGGTCAGTGACTGGAACCACCCGTACAGCCGTGAAGTTGCGGTATTCCCGGCCGGTTATGATAACAAGTACTGGCCAACCGTGAAGCGTCTGGATGATGTCTACGGCGACAGAAACCTGTTCTGTTCGTGTGTCCCGATGTCAGATTACGAGTAAGACTCCGTTCCGCTCCTCGCTGAGAAGGGGGAGGCGTTAAAAACTCGATCGGCTCCTCCCCTGCGAAGGGGAGGAGCTAAGCTAAACTCCCCTTTCTTTCAGTTTCTCCTACACTTTCTTCATTTCCCCAATGGAGTCACTCATGAAAATCGCTCTCGTCACCGGTGCCAGCCGTGGCATTGGCCGGGCAACGGCTCTTCTGCTGGCACAGCAGGGTTACGCCGTCGGTGTGAATTACGTCAATAACGACACCGCAGCGCACTCCGTCATCGATGAAATCCAGCAGGCCGGTGGCAAAGCTATTGCACTCAAAGCTGATATCGCCGATGAAGCGCAGGTTGTGGCGATGTTCAAACAGCTGAGTGCCGAACTCGGCCCAATCACCGCGCTGGTGAACAACGCCGGGATTTTATTCCGGCAGACCACCCTTGAAAATCTCTCCGCTGAACGCATCAACAAAGTGCTGTCTACTAACGTGACCGGCTATTTCCTGTGCTGCCGCGAGGCGGTGAAAACCATGTCGCACCGTCATGGCGGAAAGGGCGGGGCGATTGTGAATGTGTCCTCGGCGGCTTCCCGGCTGGGCGCGCCGGGCGAATATGTGGATTACGCGGCATCGAAAGGCGCAGTGGATACACTGACCACCGGTCTGGCGCTGGAAGTGGCGGCGTACGGTATTCGTGTTAACTGTGTGCGTCCTGGTCTGATCTACACCGAAATGCACGCCAGCGGCGGTGAGCCGGGGCGCGTCGATCGCGTGAAAGCCAATCTGCCGATGCAGCGCGGTGGCCAGCCGGAAGAAGTCGCACAGGCGATTTCCTGGCTGCTGTCGGATTCTGCTTCCTACGTCACCGGCAGCTTTCTCGAGCTGGCGGGCGGAAGGTAAAACACATTTCTGCTCCCTCCTAAGCGCCTGCGGGCGCTTTTTTATGTCCAACCGGTCAATTCCACACAAACGGTCATTAACGGGCATTCAAAGGCCCGAGGAATTGTGACCGTTTGCAGATCTGTTGCTGTTCTGTTGCAACGCAAATAACGATTTAATGCCGTTCCCGCCACAGATCCAAACTTTAACATTTCATTTCTTCTCATCTTTTCGTGACAAATATCACAGGTCGACGGTGGCAGAAAATGCGCACGGTCGCCTTTGAGGCACTGCGCATTCTGCAAACATCCGGCTGCGTATCCTATTTGACATCGGGAAAGAGGAATCAACACATGCTGCCAGTAGAGCGACATCGATATATCACCGAAATTCTCAGCCAGCGCGGACGCATTCTGGTGCAGGAAGTGGCCCAGTTATGCCGTATCTCTCTGGAGACGGCGCGGCGTGATCTGGCGCTGCTGGAAAAGCACGGCGTGTTATTACGCAGCCATGGCGGCGCGGTGTACAGAGAACATTCGACGGCGGAAAAAACCTACGTGCCGTCGCAGATTGAACAGGGTGAGTCCTTTCGTGATCGCAGTAATCAGTCACCTGACAGTAAAACGCGTATCGCCAAACGGGCATTGCAACTGATTAATCCCGGCGATTGCTTGCTGCTCGACAGCAGTTCCAGCAGTTGGTTTTTGGCGCGCCAGATGCCTGATATCCAACTGGTGGTACTGACCAACTCGGTGCACATCATTCAGACGCTGGCGGTGAAAGCTAACGTACGCGTGATCGGGCTGGGGGGGGAATACTCGGCGAAATATGAAGATTTCGTCGGTGTGCTGGCCGAACAAATGCTGAAAGAGTTCGTCATCAACAAACTGTTTTTCTCCTGTCACGGGATCAGCCACGAAGGCGGCATCCGTGAAAGCAATGAACATCATGCGCGGCTGAAACAGCAAATGCTGCTTTCCTCCGAGCATAAAATTTTGCTGGCTGACTCCAGCAAATTCGGCCGCCGCTCCTTTGCGCGGATCTGCCACTACCGGGAAATCGACACACTGATAACAGACCATCTGGAGGATGAAGAATTCCGCCAGGAACTGGCCTGGAGCAACGTTAACGTGATTGAAGTTTCTCCGTCACCCCTACAGAAAAAAACTAAAAACAGCCGCAACGATCCGTTAGCTGCGGCAAATAACTGACCTCCCAGGAGAGTAAACATGATCAAGAAATCCGTTCTTGCCTGCCTGTTCGCCACAGCCATGTTGTCCCTGTCTGCGCATGCCGCCGACAAAATTCGTATGGGCGTGGTGGTGAAAGTCGGCGGTAACGCCTGGTTCAACGCAATGGAAGCCGGGATCAAAAGCGAAGCGGCCAAACGTGGTATCGACGCGTGGCAGGTCGGGCCGACCAGTGCGGATCCGGCATTGCAGGTGCGTGCGATTGAAGATCTGATCGCACAGAAAGTGGATGTGATCGGTGTGGTACCCAACGACGCCCGCGTGCTGGAGCCGGTACTGAAACGTGCGCGCGACGCCGGGATCAAAGTCATCGTGCATGAATCACCGGATCAAAAATATGCCGACTGGGATTTCGAAATGGTCGATGCCACACAGCACGGTATTAATCACATGATTGCCCTGGCGCAGTGCATGAAAGAAAAAGGCGATTACGCGGTGTATGTCGGCAGTCTGACCGTGCCGCTCCATCAGAAATGGGCTGATGCCGCCATTAATTACCAGAAAGCACATTATCCGGATATGCATCTGGTGGGTGACAAATTTGGTGTCGGTGAGTCTCTTGATGACAGCATCCGTACCACCAACGACCTGATGTCTAAAGACGCCAACCTGAAAGGTATTCTGGCGATTGGTTCACAGGGACCGATTGGCGCAGGCCGCGCGGTACTTAATCGTGGCAAAACTGACGACGTCTGTGTGTTCGGGCCGTTCAGCCCGGGGCAGGGTGCCAGCCTGGTGAAAGCCGGAGCCATCAAAGGCGGCTTTATCTGGAACCCGATGATCGCGGGTGAAGTCTTTGTGCGCATCGCCGAGAAGCTGGAAAAAGGCGAAAAAATCACTGACGGCATGACCATTGAAGGCATGGGCAAAGTGAAAGTGGACGAGGCAACGCACACCATTCTGGGCAATGAAACCGAAAGCCTGGATAAAGCGAACCTGCCGAAACTGGTCAAAATGGGGCTGTAATCATGGCAATCTCCGAGATCATTCAAACAGACAACACGCCGCTGATTGATGTGCAAAATCTGTCGGTAACGTTTGGCGGACAGCGTGCGCTTAATGACATTTCCCTGCGGCTGATGCAGGGCGAAGTTCACTGCCTGGCGGGCACCAATGGCTGCGGGAAAAGTACGTTGATCAAAGTGATCTCGGGGGTTTACCAGCCGGATAACGGTTGCCTGATCACGCTCAGTTCGCCGTCTGAGGGTAGCCAGAGTTTCAGCAAGCTGTCTCCGGATCAGGCGCGGCAGTTTGGCGTACAGGTGATTTATCAGGATCTGTCGCTGTTTCCGAATCTCAGCGTGTTCGAAAATATTGCTTTCGACCACAACTTACAGGGGCTGATGGGCTGGTACCGCCCGTCACGCCTGCGGGAAACGGCCCGGCGTATTCTGACCGAGTTGAATTATTCGCTCGATCTCGACAGTAAAGTCTCGTCGCTGCCAATTGCCCAGCGTCAGCAGGTGGCCATTTGCCGTGCGCTGGTGGCGGATGCGCGTTTAGTGATTATGGATGAACCGACCGCCTCGCTGACCCGTACAGAAGTTAATCAGCTGTTGCGTACCGTGCATTATCTGAAAAGCAAAGGGATCAGCGTGGTGTTCGTCAGCCATCGCCTCGATGAAGTGCTGGAGATTTCCGACAGCGTGACGGTTATCCGTGACGGCAAAAAAGTCGGCACTTTCCCGGCGTCTGAGGTCAGCAGCGAACGCCTGACCGAACTGATGACCGGCCTGAAACTCGATTACCGCCTGAAAGCCGCCAACATGAATGACGAGCGCATCATGCTGGAAACCGACAAACTCAGCCGCGCAGGTCAGTATCACAATGTCAGTTTCAAACTGCACGCCGGTGAAGTGCTCGGTTTATGCGGCCTACTCGGCAGCGGCCGCACCGAACTGGCACTCAGCCTGTTTGGCATGACCAAACCGGACAGCGGCAAAATCTATCTCGACAGCAAACCGGTACGTTTTCGCAGTCACGAAGACGCGATCAAATCGGGCGTCGGTTACGTGTCGGAAGATCGCCTGACGCTCGGCCTGATCCAGCAACAGTCGGTCGGGGACAACACCGTGCTGGCGATCATGGATCAGCTGCGCAGCCGTTTTCACCTGATCGACGAATACCGCAAAAACAAAATCATCCAGCAGTGGATCGAGAAACTCGGCGTCAAAGTGGCGAACCCCGATCAGGCGATCTCCACGCTTTCCGGCGGCAATCAGCAAAAAATCGTGCTCGCGAAATGGGTGCTGACACAGCCGAAAATCCTGATCCTCGATTCACCCACTGTCGGCGTCGATGTCGGTGCCAAAGCCAGCATTTATCAGCTGATCCATCAGCTGGCAGAAGAGGGTATTTCCATTCTGCTGATTTCCGACGAGGTGCCGGAGGTCTATTTCAACTGCGACCGTGTGCTGCATTTCTCTGAAGGCACGGTAATCGGAGAATATCTGCCGGGTACGATTACCCAGCAACAACTTGCGGAGGCGGTTAATGCTTAAGCTCAGCCGGTTACGTCCGTCCGGCAACGAAGGCTATTTAGCCTGGGTGCTGCTGGCGGTTATTGTCACTTTTTCCTTACTGACCCCTCAGTTTCTGACGTTACAGAACCTGCTGGATCTGACCGAAAGCTACGCTGTCAGTGGTATTTTTGCCCTCGGTCTGTTTGTGGTACTGGTGACGGGCGGTATCGATATTTCGTTTGCCGCCGTCGCCTCCGTGGTGCAGTACGCTATCGCCACGCTGGCGATCCATTACGGTCTGAGCAGCCCGGCCGGCAGCATTTTGCTGGCTATCGCCATCGGTACTGTGCTCGGGATGATCAACGCCATTCTGATCTACTGCCTGCGCATCGTGTCAATCATCGTCACCATCAGTATGCAGTCGCTGCTGTTCGGCATGCTGATGTGGCTGACCAACGGCACCAGCTTGTACGACCTGCCGGACTGGCTGACCACGCCGATCCGCGTGCTGCCGTTCAGCGTGGGTGAGCAGCATTATCAGATTGGGTTGCCCGTCGTGGTGATGCTGGCGGTTGCCGCACTGAGCTGGGTGCTGCTCAATAAAACCCATCTCGGACGCCAGTTGTTTGCCGTCGGTGGCGACCAGGAATCGGCTCGCCGTATTGGCATCCGTGTCGGTTTACTGCATTTGTTTGCCTATGGCTATCTCGGCGCCATGGCGGCGATTGGCGGGCTGGTGCAGGTCTATCGCGTCGGTGAAGTGGTACCGAATGCGCTGGTCGGCGGCGAGCTGGATGTGCTGGCGGCGGCGGTGCTCGGGGGGGCCAGTCTTAACGGCGGCAAAGGCAGCGTGGTCGGCACATTGATGGGCGTGTTCCTGATCGGCGTGCTGAAAAACGGCCTCAACCTGATTGGTGTTTCCAGTTACTTCATGAACATCGTCATCGGCGTGGTGATCGTCGCAGCCATCACCGTCACCCATTATAAGAAACGCAAAGAAACCGAAGTCGGCTTCGCCTGAGGAAAACCGCTATGTTCGCAAAAAGCAGAAATGTGAGTCTTAAAGCGAAGCCCGATGCGCGGCCTCGTCTGAAAATGGCTGCCATAAAAATCGATAACACCACGCTCGGATTATCGCTGTTATTGCTGGTGGTGATCATCGGCTTCAGCCTGGCGATGCCGGGGCGATTCTTCAGTGACGCCACCTTTATGAGTGTCGCCTTCCAGCTTCCGGAACTCGGCTTACTGACGCTGGCGATGTTCATCCCGATCCTCAGCGGCGGCCTGAACCTGTGCATTATTGCCACTGCTAATCTGACCAGTTTACTGATGGCGTGGGTGTTTCTGACCTGGCTGCCGCCTGATGCCAGTATGGCCATGCAGGCGGTCTGGCTGACCGTGGCGCTGGTTGGCGCGATGATTCTGGCGCTGGTGATTGGCATGCTGACCGGTGCGCTGGTGGCATATGTCGGTGCGCATCCGATTCTGGTGACGCTGGCGACCATGACCATGGTCAATGGTGTCGGTATCTATCTTTCACGCGGTGCGGCGATCAGTGGTATGCCGGATATCGTGCGCTTTATCGGGGCGGAAACCCTGCTCGGTGTGCCCGTTCCGCTGATTATTTTCCTGCTGACGGCGGTGTTAATCGCGGTGTTTTTAGAACGCACCCGTCTCGGCAAATACATCTACATGAGTGGCAGCAACATCAACGCCACTCATTTCAGCGGCGTGAATACGCACCGTGTGCTGATCGCCATTTATGTCATTTCCAGCATGTTATGTGTGATTGCCGGGCTGATTATGATGGCGCGTTTCAACTCGGCGCGCATGGGCTACGGCGATTCATACCTGCTGCTGACGGTGCTCGCCATTATTCTCGGCGGCACGGATCCGAACGGTGGTTTCGGTAAAGTGGCGGGCGTCGTGCTTTCGCTGATTGTCCTGCAGGTGATTTCCACCGGCCTGAACCTGATGAATGTCAGCCCGCATTTCAGCCTGGCGATGTGGGGCGCGGTATTGATTGTGGTGCTGGCGCTGAAATTCTTCCGCAGCCGTTATCTGCAAAAAAGGGCGGGGCGAATGAGCGCTGCCAAAGCGCGGGCGGCTCAACCTTAACGACTCTTTTTACATTGCCTCTGACTTAGGAAAACACCATGGAATACAAAATTTCTCCGTCGCTGATGTGCATGAGCCTGATCGACATTAAACAACAGCTTGAGGTGCTGAACCGCCGCGCTGACATGTTGCATATCGACATCATGGACGGTCATTACGTTAAAAACATCACGCTGTCGCCGTTCTTTATTGAGCAAATCCGTCCGCATACGCCGCTGATTCTGGACGTGCATATGATGGTAGAAAATCCGGCTGACTTTATCGAACCCATCGCCAAAGCCGGTGCCGATTTTATCTGTCCGCACGCCGAAACCATTAACCGCGACGCATTCCGCATCATCAGTCAGATCCGCTCGCTGGGTAAAAAAGTGGGCGTAGTACTCAACCCGGCGACGCCGGTGGAGTACATCCAGCACTACATTCATCTGCTGGATAAAATTACCGTGATGACCGTGGATCCGGGTTATGCCGGTCAGCCGTTCATCCCTGAAATGCTCGGGAAGATCGCGCAGCTGCGGGATCTCAAACAGCAAAAAGGCTACCGCTATCTGATCGAAATTGACGGCTCCTGCAACCTGCGAACCTATCAGGATCTGATGGGCGCAGGCGCGGAAGTGCTGATCGTCGGCAGTTCCGGCCTGTTCACGCTGGACAGCGATCTGGATGTTGCCTGGGACAAAATGCTCGATCAGATGCGTCAGGCGCGTCACGCAGCCTGAGGGCAGGAGAGCCGTATGCCGCATTTTCTTGGAGTTGATGTCGGGGGAACGAATACCCGTTTAATGCTGATGGACAGCCAGCAAAATTTTCGCGGCTACCACAAAACGCCGACCCAAAGCTGGGCAGGGCAGTCCGATCCGTTACAGGGGCTGGAAAGGCTGATCACAGCGTATTTGCAGGCGCAGGATCCGCACCACCAGGTGGCACAGGTAATGCTCGGGCTGCCGGGCGTATTGTCCCGCGACCGGCAAACTGTGTTGTCGCTGCCGTTCATTTCGGCGCTGGATAATCAGCCGGTGGCGACGCTGCTCTCGGAAAGGTTACATTTGCCGGTGGCGATGGACAAAGACGTTAACCATCTGATGTGGTGGGATTTAACGCAACACAACACACTGCCGGATGTTGCCGTCGGTCTGTATCTTGGCACTGGGCTTGGCAACAGTTTGTGGATCAACGGTGATTTTTATCACGGCGCACACGGCGGCGCAGGCGAACTGGGGCACATTCCTCTGGCAGAGAATTCACTAGACTGCCCGTGCGGTAAAACCGGCTGCGTTGAGACACTGACCTCCGGCAACTGGCTGACAGGCTGGGCGCAGCAACACGCGCCACAAACGCCGTTCGCCGAACTGTTTGTGCGCCATGCCGGGCATGTGGATTTAACCGAATTTGTGGCACGGCTGGCACGCACGGTGGCCAGCGAAATGAACATTCTTGATCCCGAATATTTAGTGCTGGGTGGCGGTGTGCTGGCGATGAAAAAGTTTCCGCTGGCTGAACTGGAACAGCAATTACGCAGCCATTTACGCAGTCCGTTTCCGGCTAACGATCTCACCATTCATTTCAGCGCCGTCACCGATGAAACCGGTTGCCGTGGCGCGTGTTTAGCCGCACAGCGTGTTTTTCCGTCGCAGCCAGCTCTGGCCGCCGGTACATTATCCTTCAGGAGAGAGGCATGAACAAAGGCAAGGTATGCGTATTTGGTTCTTTCAACCTCGATATTGTCGCAGGCATGGCGCGTTTCCCGAAACCGGGAGAATCCCTGATCGCCCGCAACAGCATGATGGGCGCGGGCGGCAAGGGCGCGAACCAGGCCGTCGCCGCGCTGCGTGCCGGTGCGCGGGTACATTACATCGGTAAAGTCGGCCGCGATGATTTCGGCATGTTTGCCCGCCGCCACCTTGACGGTGCCGGTTTTGATGCCGTCACGTTATTTTCCACCAGCGAATGCCCGACCGGTAACGCACTGATTTATGTCGCGGGAGCCGATGCTGAGAACATGATTGCCGTCGATCCGGGTGCAAACCTGACGGTTACCGACGAGGAGGTTGAACAGTGCCGTCCGGCTGTCGCCGCCGCCGATATCCTGCTGACGCAGCTCGAAAACAACCTGTCTGCGATTGAAAAACTGATCGGTATCGCCAGGGATAACGGCACCTACATTATCCTCAATCCTGCGCCGTTTCAGCCGGTGTCTGACCATCTGCTGTCACAGGTGGATTTACTCACGCCGAATGCCACGGAATGTACGCTGCTGACGGGGATAGACGTACATGATCTTCCTTCCGCCGGCCGCGCTGCCCAGGCGCTGCACGATAAAGGGATCCGGGCGCTGATCATCACCTTAGGCACGCAGGGCGCGCTGCTTTCTGTCAACGGCGAAACGCAGATTATCCGGGCCTGCCCGGCGACCCCGGTCGATACCACCGGTGCAGGCGACGCCTTCAACGGTGCGCTGGCCTCACAACTCGCCGCCGGCGCCACACTCCCCGACGCCGCGCAATTCGCCTCCGCTTACGCCTCTGTTTGCGTGGAAAGGGCGGGCGCGGCGGCATCGATGCCGACATATGAAGAAGCGCGTGAGCGGATGGGGGTTGTGGTGGTTTGAAGCAGGGTTGCCTTTTGCCCCTGCGAAGGTTGCGAGTTTTTCTTGCTCCTCCCCTTCGCAGGGGAGGGAGCCGGACGGCGTCATTCCTGCGAGACATCTTCCAGATTTCAAAGTAACTCCCTGTAAATCCATCCAGCCCGTTTCATTCAGAAAATATCAGGAATATAGTCGTTTCGCTGCGGAAGAACCGTAGTCAGAATTAGCGTTCTGGATCAGATTTACTCGATTGCACTGTGGCATAATGCCGCAGGTTTTGAGTCACCTGTAAATTATGGTGGTTCAGGCAGGGGCTTCTCAGAAGCGCCGGTTTTCGAGTCCGGTAACGCTAACTCTGTCTGAGCCACCACCCGAGGTTAGCGTCTCGTGTGGGGCAAAACATACTTTACTCGAGACTTTAAAATGACCGATTCAATTACCGAAACCAACCATCCCGACAATTCCCTCACCGTTTTCCGCGCCCTGATTGCTGATCTGGATCTGAGCGATTTCACCGATCCCCAGCTTTACGATCTGGGCGCTGTCGCGTCTGAATCCGCCGAAGGACTTTGCCACGGTTTGCTGTGCCTGAGTGAAGGGCTGGAGAATAGCGAACTGTTGCCGCCGGAAGGCGTATCGCAGGTGAGCGCGTATCTGAAAGCCTCGGCGCATCTGCTTCCGGCACTGTTTGAATTGTCAGAGAAGGCGGGGATTGCGCTGGTGAGAAATAAAACGCAGGCGTAAACCGGAACATTAGCTGATTTAAAAGAAATCTTTTGGCGATCGATATAAGAACCCGATCGCCTTTGCTTCGCCGGGATTAAGCAAGCCACCCGTCTACTACTCCCCTGAGTTTTTCAATCGTCCGTTCCCATTTCTCCCGATCTTGTTCTTTTAGTTTGAGAAGATTTTGTTGTTTCCAGCGTATAGCCGGAAAGGCTGAAAGATCGTGCGGGAAAAGGGACCAGTCTGGTTGACCCTGTTCGTATGACAGTAAAAAACGATGATCCTGTGCCGTGAAATGCTTCTTCAAAGCAGCCGTTAAAGCAGTGGGTACCCCATTTAATTCTTCAAGTGTTACGGGGGCAGTCGTCATCCCTTCAAATTCATTTTCAAAGGGCTGACGGAGATCTTTCCAGTTTGGATCCAGAATTTCTGCCATCGGGCGGGTATGTCCGAGCATATAAGCAAGGAACCCGTAATAGATTTCTCTGGTGATCCCGCTGTCTTCCAGAAGAAGTCTTACATCAAATAAATCTCGCGGATGCTGCCGGTCCATTGCTGCGCAAATCTTGCCGCCATACAGATCTGGCATCGAGACCACACTGATTTCTGCAAATCCGAATTGGTCAGCCACATCGTCCTGCACGTCACGTTGCTCGGGCGGATTAAGCAATCCCCGCCAGACATGGTTGACCTCAATTTTGATATTTATACCTTCTCTGTTTCTGACAAAAATGCGGGCATCCGGACCGTTGGTTTCCTGCATCTGAGCCAGGAATCCGGCGATATTCAGTCTTTGAACTATTCGTTGAAGCGCGCCAGAAATCTCTTCAAGCGTCAAATTTCTGTCCTGAACGGGCACGTACGCTAAATCGATATCAACCGATAAGCGGGGAAAGTTGCGAATAAAGAGATTTATCGCCGTTCCGCCTTTCAGAGCAAAACATTTTTCATGCTCGATTGAGGGCAGGCATTCAACGAGTAATCTGACCTGATTTCTGTAGTACTCAGAATTGTTCATCTTCCCTGATATTCCTTATCAGACTGGCCGGAACGGTTATTTGATAGTCGGTATCCAGCCTGCCACCGGCTTCAATCTGCCGTGCGCCGTTGCCCATTTTGATCCGGGTAACGTCAAGGCGTTCAAACCACTTATGCTGATTTCTCTGTGCAAGAAACATAAATACGCGATTGGTTTTAACCGCATCACTTGCTGAAAGGATCAACTGCAACTTTTTCGGATTAAGGCTGATCAGCCCCTGAAACAATTCGTTCGCATGCGTAAACTCGATAAGTTTTGGAACATTATTGGCGACTTCATAGGCCGCCAGTTCGGCAGAGCTGCATGTGATCTTCAGTGAGGAGACCGTGACCTCTTTCAGGAATGCGTTGTCGGCGCTTTCCAGACGATTATTAGCAGCGGAATACCACTTAACGCCTGGCACATGCTGCAACCATTTCGGCAAATAGACTCGCGGTGGAAGGTTGAGCCACATACGTGCTGTGCTCAGTTCAAGATAATGAGAGCTGCCCTGCAGGTTCAGACTGGTTAATCCTGCAACGTGAACCGGTTTATTCCATTGTGTCTGCAGGCAATGTACGGCATCAACCCAGCCAGGTTCTTTGCCGGCGCGGCAATAGACGCCTGTATCCAGCCGTTTGAGTAAGCCTTCTTTTACGTATTTCGACGAACTGCTTCGTTCAATGCCCTGAGACGTCAGCCATGTCTGGAGCATGATCTGGCCGGGATAAGTATTCAGAAACAGCCAGTTTATATTTTTTCTCATATGTCGCCTTAAGGATGACAGATTAAGAATAATTTAAAGCAGCATAGCGGCATAAGTGAAAAAAGGGTAGAGAGTGGTCGTTTAAAAATATCGGTATGTGTAGCTTGTTAGTTGACATATCATGATTTTTTTAAAGTGGTAATTTACCGTTATTTCTAAGGGAGGTTGTTCACTGGGTTAAATCAGTGCGGGTTCAGAAATCCAAATCTCTATTTGTTCAGTAACATTGCTCATATTTCATTCAAATAACCATCACATTCCCGCCATGTGGCTGACACAAATGCAGGACAGGATAGGCACCTTATTTCGCTGACCGGTACCCTGTAATGCGCCGCACGTTGTTCCCTTATCTGATTTTGCTGCCGACGCTGATTTTTCTGTTTTTATTTACCTATTACCCCTTATTTCAGTCAGCGATGGACAGTCTGTTTGACAGCCGTCTGTCGTCAGACGCGCCGCCGTTTGTTGGCCTGCAAAACTATCTGCGCCTGATCCAGGATTCAGTCTTCTGGCGTGCGCTGCTCAATAATCTGGCGTACATCCTGATGACCGTGGTCCCCGGCATTATTCTGGCGCTGCTGCTGGCGGTCGCGCTGTGGGAAAACACCTCGCTGAACCGCTGGCTGCGTACCGCGTTTTTCTTCCCGATGATTATCCCGCTGGTCAGTGCTGCTACCTTGTGGTTGTTCATTTTCATGCCCGGTATGGGGCTGCTGGATTACTACCTGGCCAAAGTATTCGGGCCGATGAATAACAATTACCTCGGCATGAGCAACAGCGCACTGATTGCGCTGAGCGTGATCGGCGTGTGGAAATTTGCCGGCTATTACATGCTGTTTTTCCTCGCCGGATTGCAGTCAATCCCCGCCTCAGCACGCGAAGCGGCGCTGATGGAAGGCGCGTCGCGCCCGCAGGTTTTCTTCTATATCACGTTGCCGCTGCTGCGCCCGACCATCAGTTTTGTGGTCACTATCGCGCTGATTTATTCGATTACCCAGATAGATCATGTCGCGGTGATGACGCAGGGCGGGCCGAATAACGCCACCACCGTGCTGCTGTATTACATCCAGAGTCTGGCGAATGACACCCACGATTTAGGCAAAGCCTCGGCGGCGACATTCCTGACGCTGGTGCTGCTGTTTGGTTTTTCGATGCTGAACCTGCGTGTGCTGGAAAGAGGAGCTCATTATGAGCGTTGAAACGTCTGAAGTGCCGGTGATGACCGGCAAAAAATCCCGTCAGGGCGCGCGTTCACCGTCGATGTTATTGCGCGGTGCGCGTCGTTCGACGCTGCCGGTTTTATTGTTGTGCGCCGCGTTTTTATGGATGGCGCCTTTCCTGTGGATGCTGTCGTCGGCTTTCAGTGAAAGCAGTTTTGCGCCCGATATGGCCTCGCTGTTACCGCGTTTCCCGCTGACGTTGCAAAACTTCCGCGATGCGTGGGACAGCGCCGACTGGCTGCGGCTTTACGCCAATACCCTCTTTTTCTCCTTCGGCACCTTTCTGGTTCAGCTGGTGACCATCACCACTGCCGGTTACGTGTTCGCGTATCACGAATTTCGCGGCAAACAGACGCTGTTCTATCTGTTGCTGATTCAACTGATGATCATGCCCGTCATCATGATGGTACCGAACATGATGATCCTCAAACAGTTCGGACTGCTCAATACCCTGACCGGCGTGATGATGCCGTACTTTGCCTCGGCGTTTGGTGTGTTCCTGATGCGTCAGGCGTTTCTCAGCATTCCCCGTGAAATCGAAGAGGCTGCGCTGATGGAAGGCTGCCGCTGGTGGCAGGTGGTGTTCCGCGTACTGATCCCCATGTCGTGGCCCGCCATCCTGGCCTTTGCCACCGTCAGCATTACCTATCACTGGAATGAATACCTGTGGCCGCTGATGGTACTTAATGACCCGGATAAACAGGTGCTGACCGTCGGGCTGGTGTCTTTCGCGATGGGCGCAGAGTCAGGCGGACAATGGGGGTTAATTACCGCCGGCACGCTGATGGTGTGCCTGCCGCTGATGCTGGCGTTCATTATTTTTCAGAAACAATTCCTGAAAAGCTTCGGTTTTTCCGGGATCAAATAAAGGAGTCATCCATGTTTTTAGCTCAGATTTCTGACATGCACTTTCGCAGCGATGGCCGCAAACTGTATGACTTTATCGATGTGAACGGCTGCAATGCCGAAGTGGTCAGCCAGCTGAATGCGCTGGAAGAACAACCGGATGCGGTAGTGATCACCGGTGATATTGTTAACTGCGGTCTGCCGCAGGAATACGAGGTGGCGCGCCGCACGCTGGGCAATCTGCGTTATCCGCTGTACATCATTCCCGGCAACCACGACGACAAAGCACAGTTTCTGGAAGCGTTGCATTCGCTGTGTCCGCAGCTCGGCACCGATCCGCAAAACATGCATTACGCCATTGATGATTTCCCGATGCGTCTGCTGTTTATCGATTCGAGCCTGGCCGGAGAATCGAAGGGGTTCCTGACGCTGGAAACGCTGGCGTGGCTGGAAGGTCAGCTGGAGCAGGGGGGCGATAAGCCGACGGCGGTGTTTATGCACCACCCGCCGGTGAAAGTCGGCTCGGCACAGATGGACGCCATTTCGTGTGAAAACGGTGACCAGCTGCTGGCGCTGATTGATCGCTTTCCGTCGCTGGTTCGCGTGTTCTGCGGCCACACGCACCGTCTGATTTTTACGCAGTACAAACAGACGATCATCACCACCATTCCCGGCACGGTACATCAGGTGCCGTATTATCATCATAATCCGGCACCGTTTTATAACCTCGAGCCGGCGGCCTGCGTGATGCATCGTCTGGTGGATCACACCGGGCTGGTCAGTTATCTGCATCCGTTGTCACAATATCCCGGCCCCTATCTTTATGATGCGCAAATCAGTTGCCCGGTGGACTTTCAATGATGTCTGGCATTCGTCTGGAAAATATTACCAAACAGTTTGAAGGCAGCACGGCAGTGAATCAGCTGTCGCTGGAAATCACCGACGGTGAATTTCTGGTGCTGGTCGGGCCATCGGGTTGCGGCAAAAGTACCTTGCTGCGCCTGCTGGCCGGTCTGGAAGAGGTCAGCGACGGGCGCATTATACTCGACGGTAAGGATATCGCCGGGCTGTCGCCGCGCGAGCGCAATTTCTCGATGATCTTCCAGAACTACGCGCTGTTCCCGCACATGACCGTTGAACAAAACATCACGTTCGGCATGCGGATGCGCAATGAGCCGAAACATCTGCATCAGGCACGGGTAGATCGCGTCGCCGGATTATTACAGCTCGGGCCCTTGCTCAAACGCAAACCCGGCAAGTTATCCGGCGGTCAGCGGCAGCGGGTGGCGATGGCGCGCGCTATTGTGCGCGATCCTAAGTTGTTTCTGATGGATGAGCCGCTGTCGAATCTTGATGCACGCCTGCGCACGGAAGTGCGCGACGGTATCATGCAACTGCATAAGCAACTGAAAACCAGCACTGTTTACGTCACCCATGATCAGATGGAAGCCATGACCATGGCGGACAGGATCGCCGTGCTGGATAAAGGCCACCTGCAACAAATTGGCGCACCGGAAAGGTTGTATGCGCATCCGGCCAACCTGTTTGTCGCCGGGTTTATCGGCACACCGTCGATGAATCTGTTTTTACTGCCGTGTGCTGATGGCATGCTGACGGTCGAAAATCAGCCGGTTCATCTGCCGCAAACTGAGCATGCGCAGACACTCAATGAGGTGTATCTGGGCATCAGACCCGAACACATCAGCGACCAGCCTGCGGAAGGTGAAAGCCTGCAATTGCAGGCGACACTGACCTACCGCGAGTTGCTCGGCGCGGAGTATTTATGTCACGCCGACACGGCGATCGGGAAAATCCGCTACGTCCGTAAAAATCTGTTGCGGGAAAACAGCGGGAATATTCCACAACCCGGCGACCGCATCACATTGCATTTTTCTTTGCACGATCTTCATCTTTTTTCAGGCCAAAACCAGCAAAACCTGCACCGGGAGAATCACCATTATGCGTAACGTTCATGTGCTGGCGCTCGCCATCGGCTTGATTGCCGCGGGCACCGCCTCCGCCAAAGAAAATATCGATTTCATGTTCCCGGCGCCGGTTGACGGCAAACTGACCCTGGAAATGACCCGCGTTATCAAAGAGTTCAACCAGTCACAAAATGATATCGAAGTGCGCGGGATTTTTACCGGTAACTACGACACCACCAAAGTCAAAGCCGAAGCGGCGGCTAAATCAGGCCAGCCACCGGCGCTGGTGATTATGTCTGCTAACTTCACGGCGGATCTGGCGATTAAAAATGAAATTTTGCCGATGGATGAGCTGTTCAAATTCGGCGATCAGAAAGCCACGCCATTTCTGACGCAAAATTTCTGGCCTGCCCTGCGTCAGAACGCACAGGTTAACGGCGTGACCTATGCCATCCCGTTCCATAACTCGACGCCTATTCTTTATTACAACAAAGACATGTTCGCCAAAGCGGGCATTACCGCACCGCCGAAAGACTGGGATGAATTGCTGGCAGATTCGAAAAAGCTGACGGACTCGGCGAAAGGCCAGTGGGGCATCATGCTGCCGTCAACCAATGATGATTACGGCGGCTGGATTTTATCGGCACTGACCCGCGCCAACGGCGGCCAGTACTACAATGCCGATTATCCAGGCGAAGTCTATTACGACAAACCGTCCACACTGGGGGCACTGCGCTTCTGGCAGAATCTGGTATATCGCGACAAAGTGATGCCGCCGGGGGTGCTGAACTCGAAACAAATCAGCGCGGCATTTTTCTCCGGTAAACTCGGCATGGCGATGCTCAGTACCGGCGCGCTGGGCTTTATGCGTGAAAACACCAAAGATTTCGAGCTGGGCGTAGCCATGATGCCTGCCCAGGTGCGTAACGGTGTCACCATCGGCGGGGCGAGTCTGGTAAGTTTTAAAGGCATTTCCGACGACCAGAAAAAAGCCGCCTACACTTTCCTGCAATATCTGGTCAGCCCGAAAGTTAACGGTGCCTGGAGCCGCTTTACCGGCTATTTTTCACCGCGTATGGCGTCCTATGACACACCGGAAATGAAAGATTACCTGGCAAAGGATCCGCGTGCAGCGATTGCGCTGGAGCAGCTGAAATACGCCTATCCGTGGTATGCGACGTATGAAACCGTAGCCGTACGTCAGGCGATGGAAAATCAGCTGGCGGCACTGGTCAATAATGAGAAAGTCACGCCGGAAGCGGCGGCGGCACAGGCACAGAAAGACGCCGATACCCTCCTGAAACCTTACGTGGATTCCACGACACTGAATGTTCCTAAGTAGTTGATCTTGCGCCTTCCCCTCTCACGAGGGGAAGGGTTTTATTATTTCAGCCAGCCCTGTTGATGAGCATTATCCAGATGACTGCGGATATGCAGCCACAGTTCAGGATGGATATCGGCGATAAAGGCATTGCGGGCTAACACCTGCTCCAGACGGATATTATTTTCCACCCAGCTCTGACCCTGATTATTCAGGTTCATGACCATCGGCATCACACGGTCGATCACCAGCGCAAAGCGTGCTTCCGGCGTTTCACCCGCTTCGTATTCATCCCACAAATCCAGGAACTGACGGTCGAGCGGCGCGGGCAAAAGGCCGAACAGGCGTTTCGCTGCGATGATTTCCTGATCCTGAACTGCCGCGCGGGCAGCGAGATCGTAAACCAGCACGTCACCGGCATCAATTTCCACGATGTCATGGATCAACGCCATGCGGATGACTTTATTAATATCAATACCTGCCGGCGCAAAAGGTGCCAGAGACATCGCTGCCACGGCGAAATGCCAGCTATGTTCCGCGGAATTTTCCTGACGCTCAGTGCCTAAAACTTTTGTGCGACGTTGCACGCTTTTCAGCTTGTCGATTTCCATCAGGAACTGAAAAACTTCAGTCATGGCACCGAAATCCAGCGGGGAAGTTGCTACAGACATAGTCAAACCTTAGTCATATTGACAGCATTGTTAATGGCGTTATCAGAGATTTCCGGTACACCTTAGTCCCTTGATGACAAAAAATCATGTTTTTGGGTGCGGTCAGCATCGTTCTTTTCTGAATGCCATGAGGAGAAATTATAAGCAAAGTGAATGAATTGAAGGGATTCCAGACGGTGTCACTCTGAAATGATGATCCTGATAAGGGACTGTAACATCGGGAAATACTCGTTTTAAGCTTACAGGTGTACACTGGAATAATTCTCAGCTACTCTGTCTGCGGTATGATTTATAATCAGCCGTTATAAGCAACCGGATTTGAAGCGCTTTTATATTCTTTTAACGTATTTTGCCTGGAGGGTTCTCAACGTATGGGTAAGTTGTCTCCATCACCACAGGGATATCCGTGGGCTGAAGAGATTGCCAACAGCCTCAGTCACGGCGTGGGTCTGATTTTCGGGATTGTCGGATTGGTGCTGTTGCTGGTTCAGGCAGTAGGCGATAACGCCAGCGCCATGGCGATCACCAGCTACAGTTTGTACGGCGGCAGCATGATTCTGCTGTATCTGGCCTCCACGCTGTATCATGCTATACCGCATCAGAAAGCCAAATACTGGCTGAAAAAACTTGATCACTGCGCGATTTATTTACTGATCGCCGGTACCTACACGCCGTTTCTGCTGGTCGGGCTCAATTCTCCTCTGGCGAAAGGATTAATGGCGGTGATCTGGGGGCTGGCGCTGTTCGGCGTGATTTTTAAACTGGCGTTTGCGCACCGTTTTGAGGTGCTTTCCCTGGTCACGTATCTGACAATGGGCTGGCTGTCACTGATTGTGATTTATCAGCTGGCGACCAAACTTTCCCCTGGCGGTGTGATATTGCTGGCGCTGGGTGGCTTGATATACACGCTGGGCGTTATTTTTTACGCTTCAAAACGTTATCGGTTCGGTCACGCCATCTGGCACGGATTCGTGCTTGGCGGCAGTGCCTGCCACTTTTTAGCCATCTATTTTTACGTCTGACGTGTTTTCAGTCACGAAGGCGCTTTAAGAAAAGGAAACGCGGAGCCCGATGCTCCGCTTTTTTGTGCTCGCTATTTATGGGGCGTATCTGACCACCACTGGACCAGCGAGGGCACCGGCCGCAGATCGTAATGTGCCTCGCCCAGCAAATGATTAAGGATTTTTGCCGAGCGCCACGCGGTCAGCGTCAGTTGCCCTTCGGCACTGCCGTGGCTGTGGATCCCGGCATTCACTGCGTAAATGCGGTTCTGCTCCGGACCATCCCAGCGCAGATTGAAATTCGGCTGCAGCGGCAAATGTTGCTCGCGGTCATAAGGAATACGTGCCAGCAGCGGTTCAAGATAATCCGGTAAACCGGGGCGGTACCCGGTCGCCAGGATCACGATATCGGCACTGAAATGTTCCTCGCATTTTTCCAGCCCGTGCTTTGCCTGCAAACTGAAATCGCCAGTCGCATTACGCACGATATGATCCAATGCGCGGTGGGGCAACAAACGCACGTTACGCGGCTGATGCAGCACGTCGAAACGGTGGTAAAGCTGCTTATAGATGTCTTCCAGCGTGTGATAACTGATGCCGTCAGAAGGCAGTTTTTGCGTTTCTATTTCCTGCTCGCGCACCTCTTCCGGCAGCGTATAAAAGTAGTTCACATACTCCGGGGTAAAATATTCATTGGTGAAAATTGATTCATCCAGTGGCTGAAAATTAGGGCGCCGGGATATCCAGCTCAGTTCGGTGAATTCGCCCCAGTGGCCGCTCAGTGCGTTAAGAACGATGTCGGCACCGCTCTGTCCACCGCCGACTACTACCACCCGTTTACCGGTGAAATCAGGCTCACGCAGTTCTATTTCTGCAGCATGAAAACAGTTATCCCCCAGTGCTGCCCGTGCCGGTTTAGGGATCCACGGTGCATGACCGGTGCCGAGGCAAATATTGCGCGCGCGGTGCTTGCCTTTTTCACTCTGCACGATAAATTCCTGCCGCTTATCGTCGAAATCAATCCGCTCAACCGGTTCGGAAAAATGCAAACCCGTAATGCGGTCGCACGCCCAGCGCAGATAATCGGAAAACTCATCGCGGCTGATGATCAGCTGTTCCGTGGCCAGAAAACGGTAAATTTTCTTCTGCTCAACCAGATAATTAATAAACGAGAATTCGCTGCGCGGCGCAACGGTAGTGACCAGATCCTGCAGGACGTAGGTCTGCATGGTCGCCGTGGGTAATAACATACCGGGATGCCAGCTGAATTCCGGGTTAGCGTCGAAGAAAGCAGCGTTGAGTTTTTCCGTGTCTTTTGCCATGGCGGCGAGACTGAGATTAAAGGGACCGATACCAATACCAACCAAATCCTTCACGGGCATCTTTCTATTCCTTATGTTTTTAGGATACTTTGGAAACAATGTTATTAAGCATAGGTCAGCCGACAGCGACTGGCCTTTTTCCCGATAGCTTATTGAAATATTGCTCTATGCATTCACTTTGCCTTTTCTTACTCAACGATTAAAAAGGATTTGCTATGACCCGCTTGCGTCGTTTTAAACAAGTTGATGTGTTCACCGCTGAGCCGCTCAAAGGCAATGCACTGGCCGTAATACTCGATTCGGAAGGGCTGACGGATGCCGAAATGTTTGCCATGGCCCGCTGGACCAATCTTGCGGAAACGGCGTTTGTGATCAAACCGACATTACCCGAAGCGGATTACCGCGTGCGGATTTTCACTACTGACAAAGAGCTGCCGTTCGCCGGACATCCGACGCTGGGTACGGCATATGCGCTGTTGCAAAGCGGGCTGAAGCCTAAAAATTCTGGTTATCTGGTGCAGGAATGCGGTGTCGGGTTGGTGCAGGTAAAACAGCTGGCAGAAGGCGGTCAGGCATTTTCCGCTCCGCCTGCACAACTGAAACCGCTGGAGACTGAACATCATGCGTTGCTGGGAACCGCGCTGCGCGGCGGCAACATTCAGGCTGACGTCATGCCGGTATCGGTCGATATGGGCATCATCTGGCTGGTCGTGCGAATGGAAAGTGCGCAGGACTGTCTGAATATCACGGCCGATGCCGCCGCGGTCAGTCAGCTGCAAACACAGCTGGGGATTAACGGTATCGCAGTCTATGGTTTACACGATAAAAACGGCCCGGCGGATTATGAAGTGCGGGCGATTATCGACGAAAACGGTGTGCTGAAAGAAGATCCGGTCACCGGCAGCGCCAATGCCTGTCTGGCGCGGGTGCTGAAAGCGGCGAATTTCCCGGATGGTGCGCATATGGCACAAACCTACCGCGTGCGTCAGGGAACGAAGCTCCAGCGCGATGGCCGCGTGACTGTCACCTTTGTGGATGGCGAACCGTGGATCGGCGGCGATAGCTGTACGCTGATCGACGGCACGTTAGATCTCTGATCAGCGGGGCATCAGCCCGTGTTGCGCCGTTTGTAACAGATGTATAAACGCCTGCATGTACGGTGTGGCATGCAGGTTATGGCGGTGCAGCAACCAGGTGCGGTTTTTTACCGTCGCGCCGTCCACTGTGATCGGGCGGCGGTAAAAATGCTCCGGCAGCGGTAAATAAGGAGCGACAATCGCGTAACCCAGTCCGTGTTCCACCATCGCCATGCACACTTCCAGTTTGTCGACTTCCATTGTGACAGTCGGTGCATGCGAAAAGTTGGCATTCCACCAGCGTTCAATCAGTTGCGTCACGTGCGCACCGTGGTGAATTTTTATCTGCGGCATGTGCGGCAACAGGGCGAAATCAAAATCCTGACTGTTGACCAGCACGTAATCATCTTCTTCAATCAGATGCTTGCTTTCCTTCCAGTTAAAATCGTCCTTCACCAGCGCGATATCAATTTCCCCGCGCAACAGCTTCTGAATGATCTCCTCGCTAAAACCGCTCATCAGATTCACACGGATCCCCGGATGTGTCTGCCGGAACTGGCTGAGCAATGGCGGAAGACGGTACGCCGCGTAGTTGCTCGACACGCCCAGTGAAATCTCTCCCTGCTGCTCCTGATCCAGACTGTGCAGATTGAGTTTCAGTTGCTGTAAATCATTGAGCACGGTGACGGCGTGTTGCGCGAGATATTCGCCCTGTGCGCTGAAGGTCAGTCCTTTTTGTCCTTCTTCAAACAGACGGATCGCCAGCTTGCGTTCAATCTGGCGTAAACGGTAACTGAGCGCGGGTTGTGAGGTATAAAGCTGTTCCGCCGCACGGGTGATATTTTTATGCTGATATACCGCCCGCAATATCAGCCAGTCTTTCTCGTTCATCGTTTTTTCGCCACCCGTAAAATCCTTCCTCCATAAAATATTTTTTGCGTAAAAAGCGCAACAGATAAAAAGGCTCAATTTGACCGGACACAGTAAAAGCCCTATTTCTGTTGGTGTAGCGGCGCGTCATCGTCGCACCAAGTTGCATTCACCCGAAAATAATTTTTGGTCTTGCACCATCGCAGGGAATAAAACATGTCTGGTTGCACTACATCGGTTCATCACGCCAAAGAACAGAAAGCTGAGATTATCGCAGCTGTGGATTCTCTCGCAGCACAGGCCAGTGCGCTGGCGCTGAGCATTCATGCCAACCCTGAACTCAGCTTTGAGGAAGCCGAATCGGCAGCGGCACTGATTGCGCCACTGCGGGCGGCAGGATTTGAGATTGAGGTTCAGTCGGGCGGCTTGCCGACGGCATTCCGCGCGACGTTTGACAGCGGCAAGCCGGGCCCTGTGATCGCGTTGCTGGCGGAATACGATGCGCTGAAGGAACTGGGGCACGCCTGCGGACATAACCTGATTGGCACGGCGTCCGTGACGGCCGCGCTGGCGCTGAAACAACAATCGCATCTGCTGACCGGCAAGCTGGAAGTGATCGGTACACCGGCAGAGGAAGAGGGCGGCGGGAAAATTATTCTCAGCGAGAAAGGCATTTTCGACCATGTCGACGCGGTGATGATGTTCCATCCGCGCGATAAAACCATGGTGGTACGCGGCGGGCTGGCATGTGTGGATGCGGTATTTAAATTCTATGGCAAAGCGGCGCATGCGGCATCAGCTCCCCAGAACGGGATCAGCGCGCTCGATGCGGTGATCCACACCTTCAACGGCATTAATGCCCTGCGTCAGTTGTTCACCGACGATGTGCGCGTACACGGCATTATTTCCGATGGTGGCAGTGCGACCAATATTGTTCCGGCTTATGCGGAAGCGAAATTCCTGATGCGCGCTGAAACGGTCAGGGGTCTCAGTACCGTCAAACAAAAAGTGTTTGATGCGGCGCGGGGTGCGGCGCTGATGGCCGGTGCGCGGCTGGAAATTGAAGAAGGGCTGACCTACGCCGAGCGCAATAACAACCTGACGCTGGCGGAACACTTTAAACAAAATCTGGACATCCTCGGCGTAGAAGTGGTTCCGCCGCCGCTCAGTGGCGGGATCGGTTCTTCTGATATCGGCAACGTCAGCCAGGTAACGGCGGCGATCCACCCGTATATCCGTATTGGTGATGTGCTGCCACATACACCGGAATTTGCCGAAGCTGCCGGTTCCGAAGCCGGTCTGCAGGCTATGTTGCAGGCGGCAAAAGCGCTGGCGATGACGACAGTTGATCTGTGTCAGGACGGCGCAAAACTTCAGGCCGTACGGGAAGAGTTTTTAAACTGGAAGTCCCGTTTTTAAGTTCACAATCAAAATAATAACCTTGGGTATGAGGACAGGATAATGATGAAAAAAATACAAGTGGCTGCCCTTATGGCAATGATCTTGGGCAGCGCACTGGCGCATGCCGAAGGCGAAACGCTGCGTGTCGGCGCTGATTTAAGTTATCCGCCGTTCCAGTTCCGTGATGCTGCGGGGACGCCGACCGGCTTTGAAATTGATGTCACCAACGCCATCTGCAAAGAGATGAAAGTCAAATGTGACTATGTGGTCAGCAGCTTTGACGCGGAAATCCCTTCGCTGATTGCCAAAAAAGTGGATTTCATTTCGCCGCAGGGGGCGACCGAAAAACGCCGCAAAGTGATCGACTTCAGCGATTTTGTGTATCACATCCCGACCAAACTGGTGGTGCAAAAAGGCAGCCCGCTGTTGCCGACGCCGGAATCGTTGCAGGGTAAGCGTATCGCGGTTCAGCAGGGTTCGATTCAGGAAATGTATGCCAATACTTTCTGGCAGCCGAAAGGAGTGGATGTGGTGGCGTATGCCGATCAGGACACCATTTATCAGGATCTGGTGGCCGGACGCCTGGACGGTGCGCTCAGCCCGGCGGTGGCGGTGACTTTTGGCTTCCTCAACAAACCGGAAGGCAGGAATTTTACCCTGACCGGCCCGGAAGTGCGTGACGATAAACTGTTCAGCATCGGTTCGTCGTACGGCCTGCGTAAAGGCGATGATCACATCAAAAAACTGCTCAATGATGGCCTGGCAAAAATCATGGCTGACGGTACCTGGGAAAAGATTAAGACCCATTACTTCGGTCCGCTGGACATATCGGTTCATCAGGAAAAGGTTAAATAATCATGGGATTGCGCCAGCCGGTTCGTGAATTTTTATTACCCCTGATGGATGGGCTGTTGCGTGAATTTTCCACGTTGCACCGGCTTTCCGGCTGCGATGATGCGGAGCGGGCGGCGCAGCACATGGTGTCTGTGTTGCAGGAGCAAGGTCTGGATGCGCGGCTGTTGCATTGCCCGCTGTATCTCAGCGATCCGCTGGCCGGAAGGTTGCGTCTGCCTGAGTTTCCGCAATGGCAGTGCAATGCCAAAACCCGTTCATTCTCGGCGCATTGCCCGCAGGGCGTGGAGGGGCACGGCTATTACGATGCCGGTGCCTGTAAATCACGTACAGATCATGAATGGCAACGTTGGGCGCAGGAGGTAAAAGGCAAAATCGTGATTGCCGGCCAGGGTTTTGAAGATTATGTACAACGCCTGTGTGCCGCAGGTGCCGCCGGACTTATTCATATTTGGGGCTCGGCTGAAACAGCGTTGCATGAAGAAACTGTCGGACCGGTCTGGGGAACGCCGGAACCGGATGATTTTCTGCGTTATCCGCGCCTGCCGGTGATTTCCGTTAATCACCAGGACGGTCAGCATTTGTTAAAGAAGTTACAGCAACATCCGCTGATGAGGCTGGAAATTGCCACGGAACTGAATTTTCACGTCGCCGGATGCAGCATGCCGGTGGTGGATATTCCCGGCAGTACGCCGGAATTCGTACTCCTCTCCTCACATTACGATTCCTGGCATGAGGGGGTTACGGACAACGCGACCGGTAATGCGCTTTGTCTGGCGATGGCCATCCATTTTCATCAGCAGCCGCAAAGGTTGCTGCGCGGGTTGCGGATTATCTGGTGGCCCGGGCATTCTAACGCCCGCTATGGAGGCTCCACCTGGTATGCCGATAACTACCGCCAGTCACTGAAACAGCATTGCGTGGCGCACATTAACGTCGATTCACCGGGGTGTCAGGATGCGGTGAATATTGTGCTCAATGCCAGCGGTGCGGAATCACAGTCCTTTTTAAATGCGGCGGTGGAAGCCGTGACCGGCGACCCGGCGCAGTGCATTATCCCTCCGGGCAAAGGCGGCGATCAGTCATTCTGGGGCTGTGGTGTGCCGCTGCATTTTGCCTTTCGCGAAATCCCGCTGGAAAAAACCAGTCAGTCGCCAGGCAGTGGCGGTGGCTGGTGGTGGCACACGCAAGATGACACTTACGATAAAGTGGATTTGAATATTCTGTGGCGAGATACACAAATCCACGCGTACTGGCTGGAAGGTCTGCTGACACAGACCGCGCTACCGCTGGATCCGCTGACGTATCTGAACGGTTTACAGCAATCGCTGGCAGAACTGGCCGCCAGCGTTTCACCTGAATTTGATCTCTCCGCCGTGGCTGAAAAATTACAGCAATTACAGCCTGTTTTGAGTGAACTGACCACCAACTGGCAGACGGAGCCACAGATCTGGCAGCCTCAGATGAAGCAGGCGATTGCCGGTTTGCATCGTCTGCGTTACAGCTCCGTAGACGATTTCCATTACGACCTGAGTTATCGCGGCGGTGCCTTCCCCGGTTTTCAGGAACTGGCTGCACGGCGGGAAGATACCTCACCGGAAATGTGGCTGATGATGACGACGCGTTTTCGCCGTCAGCACGACCGTGCGCTGGCGCTGCTGGAAAATGTGGAAGCTATTTGTCGCTCATGACCAGCAGATACCGGCAAGGCTCAGCGCCGGGATTACTGAATGTGATGGGCAAATCCACGCCAAACGTCAGTGCATCACCCGCCGATAAGGCATATTTTTCAGCACCATAATCTATGGTCAGCGTCCCTTCTACCAGCCATAAACGTTGTTTATAGGCCTGATGATTCCAGCCAGGATAACTGATGCGGGCGGCGGCGGGCAGCGTGATTTCAACCAGTTCCGGGCCGCCGTTTTCCTGATGTGCGGTTACCTGACGTCGCAGATAACCGATATCCGGATCCTGCCAGATTTCCTGTTGCGCCAGCGGACGCAAGGGGGCGGGCTGTTCGTTATCTTCTGAAAGTAGCTGCGCCAGCGAAACGCCCAGACTGGCCGCGAGGCGGCCTAACAGACTGGCACTCGGGCTGCTGTCCTGCCGTTCAATTTTCGAAATCATTGCCTTACTGACGCCCGAACTGCCGGAGAGTTGTTCGAGACTTAAACCCTGCGCTTTTCGCAAAGCCTGCAGGCGTGTGGCGATCAATTGGTCGATTGACATAAGGTCAGTTCCGTTGTTTACTTTTGTGGAATTAATTCTACTATAGTGGAATTTACCGCATAACGGAAGCCAACGGGAATGACTGATGAAAATGATTACCTGCACTGAACGCCAGCATGCTGTGGCAATTTTGGATATTTTTAATGAGGCGATCCTGACATCCACGGCGCTTTATGATTATAAACCGCGCCACATCGACAGTATGACAGCCTGGTTTGCGACTAAACTGACCCATAATTTTCCGGTGATCGGACTGCAGGACGAACAGGGTGCGTTGCTGGGTTTTGCCAGTTACGGCACGTTCCGCGCCTGGCCTGCGTATAAATATTCGGTCGAACATTCGATTTATATTCATAAAGATCACCGTGGCAAAGGATTGGGCAAAATCCTGCTGAACGCGCTGGTTGATGTCGCGCGGGAGAGGGGCGTACACACTCTGATTGGTGCCATTGATGCGGCTAACAGTGGCAGCATTGCCCTGCACGAAAAAAATGGATTCAGTCATGCCGGCACGATTAAACAGGCGGCTTTCAAATTTGATCGCTGGCTGGATCTGGCCTTTTATCAGATGATCCTCGAGACGCCCTTAAAACCGGTTGCAGGCTGAATGCTTGGTGCAGAATGAGAAAGCAAGAGCCGGAGGGTACGGGTGTTAACGGCGGCTTATGCTGACCGTTATCCAGTCGGTAATGTGAGGCAGAAAATGTCAGATAAAACAGGCGTTGTTAAAAATAAGACAGGGGAAAACTCCACCCGTGTGCAGAGCCAGGATCCGCGCTGGCAGGCAGTAGTCAGTTGTGATGTAAAGGCTGATGGCAGATTTGTTTATGCAGTCAAAACCACGGGGATTTACTGTGCACCTTCGTGCCCGTCCCGCCAGCCGAATCCGGAAAATATTCTTTATTTTGATGATGCCGAAGCCGCAGAACAGGCAGGATTTCGTCCCTGCAAGCGCTGCCGTCAGGGGCTGATTTCACTGGCGCAGTTTCATGCTCAGCGCGTGGCTCAGGCCTGCCGGTTGCTGGAACAATCAGCCGACATGCTGACGTTGAATCAGTTGGCTGCCGGGGTGGGCATCAGCGCCTATCATTTTCATCGCCTGTTTAAAGCGCAAACCGGCCTGACGCCTAAAAAATACCAACAGGCGCAGCGGGCACGACGCGTACGCGAAAACCTGACACATTCCGCGACGGTCACCGAGGCGATCCATGCGGCGGGCTATCCTTCCGATGGCCGGTTTTATGAAACCTCTGCAGCGACGCTGGGCATGACGCCACAAAATTTCCGATCGGGTGGTCGCGATGTCCGCGTCTGGTTTGCCATCGGCAAATCTTCTCTGGGCGATATACTGGTCGCCGAAAGTCAGCGGGGGATTTGCGCTATTTTGCTGGGGGATGATCCTGAGAAGCTGATTAACGAACTGCAAAACAGTTTTCCACAGGCAGAATTATTGGGTGGCGATCCGGATTTCGAGCGGCGAATTGCCTCGGTCATCGGCTTTGTGGAAGCGCCACATATCGGTCTGGATTTGCCGCTGGATATTCGCGGTACGGCTTTCCAGCAGCGTGTCTGGCAGGCACTGCGTGATATCCCGCCGGGAAGCACCGCCAGTTATGCCGAAATTGCCCATAAAATCGGTTCGCCGAAATCAGTCCGCGCGGTGGCCGGAGCCTGTGCCGCGAACCTGCTGGCAGTTGCAATCCCCTGCCATCGGGTGGTGAAAACCGGCGGCAATATTTCTGGTTATCGCTGGGGCGTGGAACGAAAACGAAGTTTGCTGGCGCGGGAAGAGAAGGGCTGACTATACTGAGCAGACTTAATGATTTCGTGGATTTTTTATAATGAGGGATGCCGTGCCAGCCTGCACTTTACGGATTGCTGAACCCAAAGATATCGACGCGCTTGCCCAATTACATGTTGCCATCTGGCGTGATACTTATCGTGAACTTGCTCCTGCGGAGGCCTTTGCGGCGCTTGATGTCCCGCGCCGTCAGGCTTTCTGGCAGGATAAATTTGCACATCCCGTAGCCGGTCAGGGTATTTTCATTGCAGAAACTGACGGCGTCTTCGCCGGATTTTGTCTGGCGTCGGCTTCCTCAAACCCGGAATTTGGCAACATGGCTGAAATCAAATTCCTGTATGTTTCCCCGCTGTTCAAACGTCAGGGAATCGGCAAGCGGTTAATCGCTGAGGCTGCAAGACATCTGGCCGGTGAGGGTTTCCGGGGCGCAGGGCTTGGTGTGGTGGAAGGTAACGAACCCGCCATCCTCTTTTACCGTGCCCTGGGAGGCAGGGAAGCCGGGCGCTATACCGATGCCGGGCCTCTCTGGCGCTCACCTAATATAATTTATGCGTGGCCTGATATCAGCGTGCTGACTGCACTGTAAATCCCCTTCGCGGCGAAATACTGCCTGCGTCAGTGAATAACGCAGGTGATCTTCACTGACGCAGTGCTTCCAGCCGCTGCTTTTGCTGACCTTCGGCAGTGAAATTCTCTGCACTTAACCAGCGTTCAAACGCGGTTTTTGAGGCTGGCCATTCAGAGTCGAGAACGGAATACCAGCAGGTGTCACGGTTATGCCCTTTATTGACGATGGCCTGACGGAACATCCCTTCATATTGAAACCCGAAACGCTGCGCGGCCAGTTTTGACGGCTCATTCAGGCTGTGGCATTTCCATTCGCAGCGGCGATATTTCAGCGTATCGAACAGATAACGTTGCAGCAGGTAAATCGCTTCAGTGCCAAAACGTGTTCGTTTCATCAGCGGAGACCAGTTCACCCAGCCAATTTCGGCCACGCCATTCACGGCATCAATACGCATCAGGGAAACGCTGCCGACTGCGCGTTGTGTCTGTATATCGACAACTGCGAAAAACAGCGGATCCTCACTTCTGGCCTGTTGGGAAATGAACAGATCGCAATCAGCCTGGGTCGCAGGGCGATCGATGGAGAGATACGTCCAGTCGCGGTTATCATCAATGCTGTGCCAGGCCTTAAACAGATCCTGACTATGGCGTTCAGTATTCAGAGGTTCCAGGCGGCACCAGTGACCATCAAGCTGAACATGAGAAGGTCGTTCGCGGGGTTGCCAGTCGGGAAGGGCATCACCAATGGGTTGGCCAAAGTGGTTAAGGGTGGTCATAGCAGTTTCCATTTTACTATCAATGAACTTCCATAAAATCAGAATGGAATGGTGGCTGCAACCGGCGCTTTAATAAAAATCTGTAAAGCGGGTGTTTGACCCGCTTAGTAATAAAGGCCCGTTATAAGCACCCGGCACTGCCACAGATCCTGATTTTTTCCTCAACCACTTTTTGCATCGCCAGTTTGCCGGGCACGATGTATTTGCGGGGATCATTCGCATCCGGATGTCGTGCAAAATACTCTTTTACCGCACCGGCAAAGGCTATTTTCAGCTCGGTGGCAACATTGACTTTGCAAATGCCCAGTTCAATCGCCTGGCGTATCATGTTTTCAGGAATACCGGACGCACCATGAAGCACCAGCGGAATATCGACCTGCTGGCGGATTTGCCCAAGGCGACTGAAATCCAGCTTCGGTTCCCCCTGATACAGGCCATGCGCAGAGCCAATGGCAACGGCCAGTGAATCAATGCGTGTGGATTCAACAAAATGCTTAGCCACAACGGGATCGGTGAAAATACCGTCACCTTCCTCTACCACCAGATCGTCTTCTTGTCCGCCAAGTCGGCCGAGTTCTGCTTCGACACTGGCATCAAAGGCATGACACAGCCGGACAGTTTCACGCACATGTTGGATGTTTTGTGCCAGCGGAAAATGCGATGCATCGATCATTACGGAGCGGATCCCGGCCCGGACTTTGCTCCCGATATCGGCCTGATCCTCATGGTGGTCCAGATGCAACGCCAGTGGAATGCGATACTTTCGCGCAGCCTCATGGCATATCGAGATCAGGTAATCTGTGCCAGCATAACTCAATGTCCCCGGTGTTCCGGCAAGGATCACCGGGGAACTCATGGCTGCCGCCGTTTCTGCAACAACTTGTACCGTCTCGAGATTATGTACGTTAAAAGCAGGAACGGCATAACACCCGCGCTGAGCCGCGAGCAGCATTTCTCTGTTAGAAATCAGATACATTTTATCGGCCTCCTGTCATATCCAGCAGAATCTTTCCTGTCATCGGCTTGCCAGCCAGCGCGGCGACCTCCCGGATAAACTCTTGCGGACGGGCAACACTGGCGATCAGGGGTTCAAGGCTGAGTTTATTCTCAGTAAAAAGCTGAATGGCCTGCCGCCACTCACTGCCCGGCCATGGAGAGGAATAATTCATCCAGCTGCCGAGTAAAGTCAGCTCTTTGCGCAGGATATGGCCGAAAGTGGCGACGTCTAACGTCAGCTCTTTGTGTAAGGTGCCGACCAGCGCGATTTGCGCTTTGGGGCCGGCAATATTGAGAGACAGAGCCACGGTTTGTGCCGTACCTGCCGTTTCAACAATCAGCTGATTAAAGCGCCTTTCGTGAGTTTGCTGGCGGATGTCATCAGCATTGCACGTTGCGCTGTTATAAACGTGGCTTGCGCCTGTTTCTTCTGCCAGGGCAAGGCGCTGCGGATTGATGTCGATGGCTGTCACCGATTTCGCGCCCAGCGCGCTGGCGGCCTGAATAACTAATTGCCCGATGGTGCCCGCGCCAATCACTATTACCTCTTTACCCTGACAACCTCCTGCCAGTTTCAGTGCATGCAAACCAACGGTGAGCGGTTCCAGAAAAGCACCTTGCAGGAGGGAAAAATTTTCCGGCAATTTGAATAAATTTTTCCGCGAAACCACAATGAATTCAGCATGGCCGCCACTGCGTCGGGAGCCGATGAACTGATAGTGCTTACACTGGGAATACGCTGTTTGACGGCACTCTTCGCACTGAAAACAGGGTAATAAAGGTACGCAGGCCACGGCATCCCCCTCGTGTAAATCGGTGACATCTTCTCCGGTGCTGATGACGTGGCCACTAAATTCGTGGCCCAATGTGATGGGGTAAAAATGTGAGCTGCTGGCGAAAATACGCGGAATATCGGACCCGCACAGCCCGGAGTAGGCAATGCGAACCAGAACTTCATCGGGAGCACTCAGCGTGGGAGCAGGTTGCTCTTCAACAGTTAGTCTGCTGTCAGCATGTACAACGACAGATTTCATAGTCAGGTTCCTTAGGCGGGGAATGCCCCCGCCGGGATGAAAGTTAAGAGTTAGCCAGTGCAGCGGCTGCCCGTTTTTCTGTTTGTGTGAATTGACGGGCGCGACGCCATGTCAGGAATACGCCGATAGCGTAAATAACGCCGATGATAGTCAGCCCTGCGATGTTTTTAAGTGTGCAAAGTTGGATGAGTAAATACGTGATCGGCGAGCCACCCTGATCGAGTGAAGCCACTCTTCCGCCAGCCGTGAGTGCACCTGCATTCGCGGCCAACTGGGTGTGCAAATCAATGGTCTGTGTGGCTATCCACAGCGTGATACTCATGATGATGCAGCCCGAAATCAGCGTGCGGAACAGGTTGCCCTGATGCACGGCAACCGCGATGGCAACGAAGAAACCGATAGTGGCGAGGTCACCAAACGGCAAGACCTGATTTCCGGGAACAAGCACAGCGATAAGAATTGTCAGAGGGATAAAAATCAGGCTGGCGGAAACCACGGCGGTATGACCCAGTAATAACGCCGGATCCAGACCAATCAGGAACTCCTGTCCGCCAAAGCGGGCCTGCAGACGCGTACGGGCATGACGGGCGATAGGCGTTAAACCGTCCATTATCGGTTTGATAACCCGTGGCATCAGAAGCATGACTGCAGCGGTTTTAACGGCCAGCTGCAATATGCCTTTGACGTCGTACCCGGCGAGATAACCAATAATCAGCCCCATCACTAAACCGACGGTGACCGGTTCACCAAACGGACCGAAACGCTTTTGCACGTCATCAGCACTGAAGTGAATTTTGTTCAGCCCCGGGATCTTCTCAATGACGGTATCAACCAGGACTGCGATCGGCCCGAGATAGGCTGAGGAACCATGTGGGATAGCAATGCCTTCCAGATTAAAGAAATCACGCGTGTCCTTTGCAAACCAGTCGCCCAGCTTGTAGATGAATGCGGCATGTAAAATCACCCCCATGATCCCCAGCCAGTAAGAGCCTGTAGCAAGGTGCAACATGGCGCCTGTGAACGTCATGTGCCAGATATTCCAGATGTCCACATTGACGACACGGGTCATACGCGTCAGCAACATCACAATGTTCACACCGATTGCAATCGGAATAGCAACCAGCGCAATTTGTGATGCCCAGGTCATTGGCGACGAGCCTGGCCAGCCAATATCGACGACCTGCAGGTTAATTTCGAAATGCTCTGCCATGGCTTTTGCCGCAGGCCCGATGGAATCGAGCATCAGGCCGATGACCAGACCGATTCCGACAAAACCAATACCAATGTGAATGGCAGATTTAAATGAATCCCCAAGTTTCATCCCTAATATCAGCGAGAAAACGATGATCACCCCAGGCAGCATGACTGTCGGGCCGAGATCGAGGATGTAGCGCATGATGTCGGTAAACATGACTTACTCCTGTAACAGGGTCAGTATTTGCTGGCGCAATGTATCCATGCCCACGCCGGAGATAAACGGCATGCCATGTACAACCGGAATACTGCCAAATGTCCGGTCCACTTTGGCGGTGGTACAAATCAGATGAGCACCGTCCATATAGGTTTCGATTTCTGTTACCCGGCACTGCACCAGATCCACATGTATGCCATGTGCCTCACACAATTCTTTGATTTCCTCCGCTGCCAGCGTAGAGGTGGCAACAGCTCCGCCACAGGCGACTATAATTTTTCGCTTCACGGTAAGGCTCCTTAACAGATTGTTTTAAATGTTATTTTTGTAGGTAAGACATCGGGGTTATTGCTTATGGTATTTTCAGGTACACACAGCGGATCGCTTCTCAGGAGCAGGCAGAAAAATGTGCTGTTCAAAAAGCGCGGCTAATTGTTCTTCCGGAGCTGTCAGTAGACGTTCAAAAAAAACAGGTTCCTGTAACTGGCTGAATAACTGACGCAATAGCTTCAGCTGTTCTGACGGGTGAGTGACAATCAGGGCAATGATGAGTCTGGCGGAAATCGTTCCTTCGTCATCAGCCTGAAAAAATTCCACTGTGGTATCTGGCCTGATCAGATAAATGGCCGGGCTGCGGGCATGAATGGCTTCGCAATGCGGAATGGCGACAGCATGATGTTCAAGCTGGATGCCGGTTGGATATTCAGCCTCGCGATGTATCAGCGCCTGCGGATACGTCGTTTCCACCACGCCCTCCTGCACCATACGTTCACCGATGTGTGCGAGTGCCTCGTGATAATCCGCAAAACTGATACCGGTTTTGACGAAGATTGCGCAGTTATGCATGGCAGACTCCTTCACATACTGTCTGCGACGGCGTGCAACCGAAGTGATACGCGCGAAGAACGTCCTGAATTTTATCGATGATAAGTTCATGCGGATCGCTGGTAAGTGCACCGGTCATCACCCGTTCAAACTGAGCAGGCAGGTATTGGCTCAGCAGACCAAGCGGAATATCTGCTGAACGCAGGTTAGCCATTAAAACGTCCATCGCCCGGTTGATACGGACATGAGGCCAGTAGTAGCGAATACGATCGGATAAGCTGAAATGCAGATCGATAAGTGACAGGCTGAATGTCGGGTTGTAATACTTTTTCCAGTAACCGGGCTCATCCAGCATGACGCCATCAATAACCGTCAGGATCTGGCTGCGGCACTCTGGCGCAATCAATACCTGTTCAATGTTGGCCAGGGAAAAAACGGCTTCCCGCAAAGCAAAAGTCAGTGCAGGACCCACTTTCAGGATAGCGAAGTGATCTTTCACCAGACTGCGGTAAGAATCGCGGGTCTGGTAATCGGTGGAATGGGCTTCATAAACCAGAGGTGTGGCAGCAATATAAGCTGACAGCTCCTGAGCAAGATCGGGCTGATAATGAATCACGCGGCTGTGATCGAATTCAACGCCGGGCTGGACCACGATGGCAATGATCCGATCCAGGGCATCATTCAGCCCGAGTTCGCGAAATGCCTGATGGTGCATTTCCAGAGTCGCTTTTGCATCTCTGGTTTCGGTGATATGAACATGCTGGATCGCCGATGACTCACCGCCTGGGACGGGGACTTCAGTGCCAATGACATAGGTCAGCAATGCTTTCTGCTGTGGCGTTGCCACTTCTTCAGCGACCTGACATAAACGCGCTGCACGCTGAGCTACGACGAAAGGATCCAAAGGAACAGGATCGTCTGCACAGGACATGGACGCATCCAGATGAATTTTGCTGAATCCGGCTTCGACATAGCGCGCAATAAGGTCTTGTGCTTTTGCCATCGCTGTTTCGGCGTTTTCATGCTGCCAGCAGTTTGGCCCCAGATGATCGCCCCCTAAAATCAGACGCGGTAACGGGAATCCAATTCTCTCGGCAATGGCGAGAACGAAATCTCGGAAATCAATGGGTTGCATGCCCGTATAGCCGCCAAACTGATTGACCTGGTTGGACGTTGCCTCGATCAGCACTTTGCGGTCAGTGTGCAAATCTTCCCGTAATGCAGCTTCAATCACCAGCGGATGCGCAGAGCATACTGAGCAGATGCCGATCCTTTCGCCTGTCTTGTGTTTAGCAATAATGTCTTTCATTTTAGGCCTCCGTTTGTTTCCGAAGAGGATCATACCTTTCCGAAAGGCAAACAATAGCGTTTTGCAGATTTCGTGATGATGATCGGAATAATTCGTAAGTTTATTGCATTCGATTGCTTTCGTTTATGAAGGCGTCTCGTGAAACGAAAAGATAAAATCGCCGTGCGCAGCGGCAACCTGTCGGGAGTTGCTGTGATTCACATCGTGCGGAATTTTTACTCCTCATTCAGGTGCCTTTTGTTTACACTGGGAGGTATATGACCTTTCGGATTACCCATAATGAATACTTATGAACGTCGCAATAGAATCATTGATTTAGTGAATGAGAATGGCAGTGTTCTGGTTGCTGAGCTTTCGAGTGCTTTCGAAGTTTCAGAGGTTACGATTCGTTCCGACCTGAGTTTGCTGGAACAAAAAGGTGCGCTCAGTCGTTTTCATGGCGGTGCGGCAAAGCGGACTGCCAGAGAAACGGCAGGTCACGACAAACCGCTGGATGAAATGGTTCTGGAAGAGCGTTACCTTCACGCCAGCGATCCGAAAAAACGCATCGCTCAGACTGCCGCAGGGTTGGTTAAGTCGGGTGACACCGTGATCCTCGACAGCGGCAGCACCACCATGCTGCTGGCTGAAGAGTTGGTGAAAGCGGGTGATATCACTGTCATTACTAATAACTTACCTGCTGCCTTTGTGTTATCCGAAAACCCGGATATCACGCTGGTTGTCTGCGGGGGAACACTGCGTCACAAAACGCGCTCACTGCATGGCAACATTACGGAATATGCATTGCAGGGTATCGTCGCAAACCTCATGTTTGTCGGCGCTGATGGCCTGGATGCGGCAACAGGGATCACCACATTTAATGAAGGCTATAGCATCAGCGGTATCATGGCCGATGCTGCTCAGCGGGTCGTGGTGGTCACAGATTCCACCAAATTTGGACGACGCGGCTATAACCTGGTGCTCCCTATGGAAAAAATCGACACCATCATTACTGACACCGGTATCAGCGATGATGTGCAACGGGCGCTTAAACAAACCTCTACAGAGATTATTGTCGTCTGATTTTTAGCCGCTTCCGCCATCAACCGTGCAGACTTTACGACTGCTGACGAATCAATAAAACAGGCAGATCTGAGGGTTGCGCAGATGTGCGGGGAAAAACATAGGCGTTTCAGTAACAGCTATTCATAAGTGGAAGCTGTATCCAAAAACTGCCGCAGAGAAAGATTCCTGCGACAGCGGGGGAGTGAAGGCGACTGAACGTTGAGAAGCAATAATAAAGCCGCAAATCCTTTCGGGGGGCGGCTTTATTTGCGTTAACGGGCTTATCTGGTGATAACGGGCTTCCGGAAATTAAGATAAATAGTTGGCTTTTTTCAAATAATAAAAAAGCGTAGTGGTGTATGCCTGAACATAAACCGATTCCGAAAATAAGGTGCGTAAACCTGAGACTTTTATTAATTATAATTGTTGGAGTTCCCAGGCTTTACGGATGAGCTGTAGGTCAGGTTTGAAGCGTGACATATGTCGTATACCGATGACAGGAACATCTGATAGTTTGAAACGAGCCATAAAACTGAACGTAGAGTAGTAGCTACTTTGATTTACATATTGAGGTTTACACCCCTTCCCAAAATGATCGCTCATTAACCTTGCTGCTGAATGTGAGTTCATTCCGTTACTATACGCAATAATCAGTTCGGGCTGGCATAAGGGTAACGTAACTTCTTCAAAGAACCGCATTGATTTCTCGATAAGATTATTAAGGCTCCCAATCGGACTGCTGAGCGCTGCTTTTTTAACAGAGTTTGCATCTTTGGAGCACATAAGTAATGCATTGGTATAAACGGTCTCATACCATCGAAACCCAAGTTCTTCCGGAATGTTATATAAACGGTTCGCAAGATGTTTTATCCCCCAGGCTCCCTCCATACCGGCTTTAATATTTGAGAAGTCGGGGGAGTCAAACCCTTGAATTATGGCTTGTTTGTTCGTAAAGCATTCGTCTGCTTGAGAACCGTTGAATCCCATGATGATTAGACGTTTTCTTTCTGGAGGAGCAGATAGCAACTCGAATGAGCAATCGTAAGGGCGACCCTTTAGGTCGCATAAATCAAGTCGTTCAAGCCCTTCCAGGATAAACTTTTTGGTAATTTCCATGGCGTTTGACTTATGTAGTGAGTTTAATCTTAATAGAACCATTAATTTGATGAATAGGAAACTGGTCCAAAAAAATATTTTTGAATAAACTCTTTATGACTTATGACGTTTTTTTGTCTTTATCTATCAGGTTGTTATTGCATTTTTGGTGATTATTGACTGTTTTGTAGATAAGCAGCGGTTATTTTATGTATGCGAAAACAGGCCTTAAAATCAACGCATCAGGCTGTAATGCCGCTTTCGAATAAGGCGGATTTTTCATTAATACGGTGCAAAACCGTTCCACCTGACACCCTTTTCTCTGGCTAGCCTGTCCTTGTGAGCTCTGCATGCATAGGGTGCATGGTTTTGCATGCAATCAGGCGTGCTCAAAATGGCTCTAAGCCCTTGCTACACTGGCTTTCAGTGGTTTTTCTTCATGCATTAAAACCAGTGAGCTAAGTCAGCAGCGGGCAGGCGGGGAGAATTGCGCGCGCGCACTGAAATAGCTAATTGAGTTTTCGAATGGCGTATGATGTAGTGGGCTATAAAAAGACAGATAAAAATTGTCTGATATCATAAATGATAGAGGGATTTTCTCATGATGAAACGGTCTGAAGCTGAAGTTTTTTCCGAATTGGAGTCGTTATGTACCTCATACGGATTTATTCATGTTTTAGCAATTTTGACATGTATAAATAACGTAACTCTGTATGAAGAGGACTTAAACCCTGGGAATATACAGCATCTATATACAAAAGAACGATTAATAAGAACTGAGATTTCGACGATTGCAGGTTTATTATTGAAGTCTGACATACACACTACTTACCCAGGAGAATTTGAGTTATTAAAATTTCTTGATAATGTAAATGATTGTTTAAATAGATTGCACAATGCAATGTTCTCTAAAAATAATGATTCCGGGAATATAGTTATAAAAGAGAGTATTTTCTATTCTGCTGAGTCTGCATATGATTTTCAATACTTGGATATGGCAAGTGAAAAGTATGCTTTGGATGATTCATGGTTTAAGGAAAATATGGGGTTTTCATGCAGTGATTTGATTTCTGTTGGTAGATGCATAAATTCTGTAATAGTTGATCAGGTTACTGATTTCTTGAATAGCGGTTTAGGGTTATATAGCGAAAATTTATTGCAGGCCTATGAGATTTCGATTGAGAAAATATCGAGTAAAACAGGATTGGATGATCGAAAAGTAAAAGAAATAATAAGTTTATTTTCTTCTGTTGAAAATTCTAATAAGAGGTTTATGAACGTTAGTGACTTCAATGAGTTTAATGCCAGACCAATACTTTTCAAGGAGGATAGATATTACTGCTTTATTCCATATTCATTGTCTCAATCAATCTATGAAACACCATTTTTTTGGATGAATGATGATAAGAAATACAGGCCTCAATCTGCAGTGCATCGTGGTCAATTTGTCGAGGATTATGTTTACAATAAGATGGTTGGGATTTTTGGTGCTAAAAATGTATATAAAAATGTTTTTATAATAAATAATCGAAATGAAACTCTTGGTGAGATTGATGTATTAGTCACTTTCTCTGATTCGGCGATAATCTATCAGGCAAAATCTAAGAAATTAACAATTGAGGCTCGAAAAGGAAACAGTAGTGCTATTGAGAAAGATTTTCAAGGTGCAGTACAAGATGCTTATAATCAAGGTCTTTCTTGTGCTCAGCTGATTATCTCAGGTGACGATGT
>NZ_JAFMOT010000162.1:0-75750 GCF_019049695.1 Rahnella perminowiae | reverse complement strand
CTAAATATTAATTCTATGGTGCCTGGAATTTGTTTTTTGAATATAATTCATTTTATGAATACATTGATGGAATATAATCATAATCAATTATATATCGATTTTTTTACACCCAGGGAAACCTGAGCAATAATACGATTGCAGATCTTTTATTATTAGGGAGAATAAAGAAGGGATTAATCTCGCGCGAAAGGGCGCAACGAAAAGTCTGCGCCCGGATTTCAGCATGGTGTCAAACGGGGTAAAAAGACCTTTTTTCGTCATCAGGCATAAGGTCGATCTGCAGCATACCCAGCATACTGTTAGCGATTTCCCGCTCACCCATCACTACGCGATTTGCACCACGTTCCAGGATGTAAGTCACTTCGTCATCATAATGCGCGCGGGCGATAATCTCAATATTGGGCCGTTTGGTACGTGCCGATGCGACGATTTCACCGGCTTCATAACCGTTGGGAATGGTCACCAGCAGCCAGCGGGCGCAGTCGAGACGCGCAAGATCCATCACTTCCTGATTGGCGGCGTTGCCCAGCACGGTGCTGATCCCCTGATCGCGTAGCGCTTCGACGCGTGGACGCGAATTTTCAATCACCACCAGCGGAATACCGGCGGCCTGAAGTTTCTCGCCGAGCAGGCTGCCGACACGACCATAACCAACCAGCAGTGCATGATTGCACAAATCGAACGGGATCTGTTTCTCATCTTCAACCGCTTCTTCAACGTTCTGATCTTCTATGGTTTCTGTATTTGTCAGATACTTTTCCAGCAATGTAAACAGCAACGGATTAAACATAATCGACAGGATCGCCCCGGCCAATACCAGGTTACGACCCTGTTCAGACAGCAAGCCCAGTGATATCCCCAGGCCAGCCAGAATAAAGGCAAATTCGCCGATCTGCGCCAGACTGACGGAAATTGTCAGCGCGGTGCGTTTGGAATGTCCGAACATTTTCACCAGCAGGAAGGCTGCAATCGATTTACCGAACATGATAATCGCCAGCGTGGCGATCACGGTAAGCGGCTCGCGAACCAGAATCATCGGGTCGAACAACATGCCTACCGACACGAAGAACAGCACCGCAAACGCATCGCGCAGCGGTAACGTGTCGTGCGCCGCACGCTGGCTGAGTTCGGATTCATTGAGCACCATACCGGCGAAGAACGCACCCAGCGCGAACGACACATCAAAGAATTCGACGGCGCCGTACGCGATGCCCAGCGCCAGCGCCAGAACAGACAGCGTAAACAGTTCGCGTGAACCGGTACTGGCGGTTTTGGCGAGGATCCACGGTACCACGCGGCGGCCGACCACCATCATCAGCACCATGAACGCAATCACTTTACCAATGGTCACTGCCAGTCCGGTCAGCAGTTCGACCGGGCTGGAATGATGGCTTTCCAGCATGCCGCTGAACGCAGGCAGCAGAACCAGCGTCAGCACCATCACCAGATCTTCAACAATCAGCCAGCCGATGGCGATTTGCCCGCGCTGGCTGTCAATCAGTTGCCGTTCTTCCAGCGCCCGCAGCAACACCACAGTACTGGCGGTGGACAGGCACAGTCCGAACACCAGTCCGGTGGCCAGATCCCAGCCCATCAGACTTGATAACCCCATCCCAAGCAGCGTCGCTACCGCGATTTGCGCTACAGCGCCGGGAATGGCTATCGACTTTACGGCGAGGAGATCTTTCAGGGAAAAATGCAGACCGACGCCAAACATCAGCAGAATGACGCCGATTTCAGCCAGCTCCGGTGCCAGCGAGGTGTCAGCAACGAAGCCCGGTGTAAAAGGGCCGGCCAGCACGCCAGCGGTGAGATAGCCAACCAGAGGAGAAATTCGCAGGCGGTTGGCGAGCATTCCTAACAGGAACGCTAAGACCAGACCGCCGACGATGGTAGTGATGAGAGGCGTAGAATGATGCATTCAGACTCCTTCTGGTTATGCATAAAGCAAATGTGTTGCTGATTGTTTCTAAGTTTATGGTAAAAATCGTTTTCGCGTTGGGGAAATTTGGCCTTTTTTATTAAAAATCATCAGCAGACGATAAAAAAATTTCCAACGCGGGATTTAAATGGGTTTTATCAGGCAGATATCAAGGGAATAAGGGTTCAGACGCTGCCGATATTTAACTATCGGCAGCCGGGAAGGAAAGGTTAAGAGCTATTTGCGTTCAATATTTGGCAGGAATGCTGTCAGGATCCCCAGCAACGGCAGGAAGGCACAAATCTGATACACCAGTTCGATGCTGGTTTTATCCGCCACATAGCCGAGAACCGCGGCGCCAAGCCCGCCCATACCGAAGGCCAGACCGAAGAACAGGCCGGACACCATGCCGACTTTGCCAGGCATCAGTTCCTGCGCAAACACCAGAATAGCGGAAAATGCAGAGGCGAGGATTACACCGATAATTACACTCAATACGCTGGTCCACATCAGACTGGCGTGTGGCAGAAGTAGCGTAAATGGTGCAACGCCAAGAATCGAAGCCCAGATGACGTATTTGCGCCCAATCCTATCGCCCACCGGTCCGCCGATAATGGTGCCCGCTGCCACAGCAAACAGAAAAATAAACAGATGAACCTGCGCGTTTTGCACAGATACACCAAATTTATGTATCAGGTAAAAGGTGTAATAGCTGCTCAGGCTGGTCAGGTAGAAATATTTCGAAAATATCAGGATCAGCAAAATACCCAGTGACCGCATCACCGTTTTACGTGGCAACAGGGCCACCGGGCTTTTCACCGGGCCGCGTGTTTTAGCGATCAGGTTTTGCTGGCGATACCATTTACTGATTTGCAGTAACACCACAATGCCAAGCAATGCCGCCAGTGAGAACCATGCTACGTTGCCTTTACCGTAAGGCGCGATAATCAGCGCTGCCAGCAACGGGCCCAGGGCAGCCCCGAAATTGCCACCGACCTGGAACAGCGACTGCGCCAGCCCGTGACGTCCGCCGGAAGCCATCCGCGCCACGCGCGACGATTCCGGATGGAACACCGAAGAGCCTGTGCCGACCAGCGCCGCCGCCAGCAACACCACCGGGAAACTCTGCGCGACAGCCAGCAACAGCAGGCCGGAGAGCGTAAAGCCCATGCCGATCGGCAGAGAATAGGGTTGCGGATGCTTGTCGGTGTAATAGCCGATAAGCGGTTGCAACAGCGAGGCGGTTATCTGGTACGTCAGGGTAATCAGCCCGATTTGCGTAAAGCTCAGGGAAAACTGGTTTTGCAGTAACGGATAAATCGCCAGTATCAGCGACTGAATCATGTCATTGAGCAGATGAGAAACGCTGATCGCCGCCAGAATAGAAAACGCAGTCTTTTTGACTGCGTCTTTCTGCGGGCTGACTGGCGTTGACGTCGTGTCTGTCATAGCGGAGGAAGCCTTCTTATTGTAGAGGTGCAGAGTACCTGCCTGTCAGTCGACTTTAGCGATATCGGCAAACTGGCCTTTGAGTAAACGGCAAAGATCGCTTGCCGCGAGTTCAATATCAAGACCGCGTTTACCGCCTGAAACATAAATCGTGGAAAACGTCTGCGCCGGGCTGTCGATGACCGTCGGTAGCAATTTTTTCTGCCCAAGGGGACTGATGCCACCGACCAGATAACCGGTAACACGTTGCGCAATCATAGGATCCGCCATATCGGCTTTTTTCGCCCCCAGCGCTTTCGCAACTTTCTTTAAATCCAGCTGGGATGCCACCGGCGTCACCGCTACGGCCAGATTTTTAGCATCGCCATTCAGTGAAACCAGCAGGGTTTTATAGACCTGACGGGCATCCAGGCCGAGTTTTTTAACGGCCTCATCGCCAAAATGGGTTTCATCGCTGCTGTGTTCATACGGGTGAAGGGTAAAGCTGACTTTATTCTTTTCCAGGAGTAATACGGCAGGGGTCATAGCCTGTCTCCTCAGTTTTATTTTTACGGTTTTGTTCGAAATTTCATCGTCTGTTCAATCTGATGAAATTTAACAATAAAGTGCGATTATTAAGCGAGAGAGAAATAGTAGAGCAAGGAATGGTTATTGCCAAGACCCAACACAGATTGATACCCTGTGGCCGCCGGTGCTGTGCCTGTAAAGGCTGGCACTGAAGCTATAACTAATAAAATGAAATTCCTCTTTGACTGGCCGGCCTTAAAAACCGGCCATTTTTTTAATCTTTCAGTAATTCCGGCAGGTTCCCTTCGCCATACAAATGCAGTGCGCCGACGGCGACGACATAATGCCCCGGCGGAAGATCCAGAAGCAGCTGTTTCCAGCGCAGATTACGCTGATTCATCAGGATATCGTACAAATCGCTGCTGAAGGTATTCGGCAAAGGCTCGGCAGCCAGTCCTGGTTTGGTATCCAGCCACCAGCTGATCATGGTTTGCAGCAAACGGGCATTGGTTTGCCAGTGTGTCAGAGTATCTTCCAGCAATGCGAGTCCGTCGTCCGGCAAGTGCTGCAATAATTCAAACTGTTCCTGCGGACCTTCCAGCTCAATGATTTTCTTTCCCTGCTTTTTAGCGGTCTGCAACAGCTGATAATCAATGCCGTAATGTCCGCGCAGCCCGAGGCGCTGCGCCTGCGTAGCCTGCAACATCAGGGCGATCTGCCACGACGGCAGCGGGTTCAGCGTCCACATTGAGACACCCAGTTCTTCGCATAAACGTTCGACGTGCAGATATTGTGATTCAGGCAGGCGTTCGGCCAGCGGCGGAAATTCACCGGTCATGCTGAAAGGGGATTCTGTTGTGCTGATATCGGCCTCCACAATCAGCGCATCGGCTTTTTGCAGGCGACGCAACAACTTCGCCGGCAGCGGTTGCATATCTTGCGTGCCCATATGAATGCTGCCAACCAGATGCAGTGCGCGGTTGCCCGGAAGCTGAATATCAATGGCGGGATAAGAATACTCGACGGGAAACAGCCTGCGAAGCCTGCGGATCACCCGGTTTAAAAACTGCGCCATAGTGCATGGTCTCCCGAAAAAATGAGAGACCATGCTAACGTGTCAGCGTTTTAGCGAACAGGGGAAACGTCTTGTTTTTTCGGCTTAAAGTGCAACAGACGATTTGCATTAGCGACGACGGTAATTGATGACAGCGCCATTGCTGCGCCCGCGACTACCGGGCTGAGCAAGGTGCCGGTTAGTGGATAAAGCACACCGGCTGCAACCGGAATACCAATCACGTTATACACAAACGCGCCCAGCAGGTTCTGCTTCATATTACGCAGCGTCGCCTGTGACATCGTCAGTGCATCGGCGACACCGTTTAGGCTCGGACGCATCAGCGTAATGGCCGCCGTTTCGATCGCGACATCGCTGCCGCCACCCATCGCGATCCCGACATCTGCCTGTGCCAGTGCCGGTGCGTCATTAATACCGTCACCGATCATGGCGACCTGCTGGCCTCCGGCCTGCAATGCTTTAATGGCATCCGCTTTACCTTCCGGACGCACACCGGCAATCACTTTATCGATTCCCGCTTGTGCGGCAATTGCCTGAGCGGTACGCGGGTTATCGCCGGTCAGCATCACCAGTTGATACCCAAGCTGATGCAGACGTTGCAGGGCACTGACACTGTCTTCCCGTAATGGATCGCGCAGCGCAAACAGGGCTGCCAGTTTTCCGTCAACGGCAAGCAATACCGGTGTCGCGCCTTCACCTGCCATGCTTTCAAGCAGCGTATTGGCATCAGAAGTGTCGATGCCGTTTTCCTGCATCAGCGCCTGGTTACCTAATAACAACGCCGAACCTTCAGCATCACCGCGCAGGCCCAGACCACCCAGTGTACGGAAATTCAACACATCAGGAACGGCCAGCCCTTCCGCTTTGTCAACGATCGCTTGTGCCAGCGGATGGTGCGATCCTTTTTCCAGCGCGGCCGCATAGCGCAGCGCCTGTTGTTCACGGGTGCCGCCAAAGGTATGGATATCGGTCACTTTGGGCTGGCCTTCTGTCAGCGTCCCGGTTTTATCAAATACCAGCGTGGTGAGGGTACTGGCTTTTTGCAGCGCATCGGCATCACGTACCAGTACGCCGAATTCTGCTGCACGGCCTACACCCGCCGTAACTGACATCGGCGTCGCTAATCCCAGTGCACAAGGGCAGGCAATAATCAGCACGGTAGTGACGATCACCAGTGTGTACATCAGTTGTGGCTGCGGGCCGAAGAAGTACCAGATTGCGCCGCTTAACAGGGCTATCAGCACCACCACGGGCACGAAGACAGAAGAAATTTTATCTGCCAGCTTACCGATTTCCGGTTTGCTGCTCTGAGCTTCGCGCACCAGTTTGATGATCCGCGACAGGGTGGTCTGGCTGCCGATGGCGTCAGCACGAAACAGCACGCTGCCGTCTTTGACCAGCGTCCCCGCATGGACTTTTTCACCCTGCGATTTCTGCTGAGGAATTGGCTCGCCGGTCAGCATGGCTTCATCCATCCAGGCTTCGCCGCTTTGAATCTCACCGTCAACCGGCACACGGTCACCGGTGGTCAGACGCAGCGTCATGCCTTGCTGTACTTCAGCCAGCGGCAGGTTTTTTTCGCCTTCTCCGGTGACGACCCGTGCGGTTGGCGGTGTCAGATCCAGTAAGCGTTCGAGCGCCTTGGATGAACGCTGACGTCCGCGTTGTTCCAGCGCATGACCGAGATTAATCAGGCCGATAATCATCACGCTGGCTTCATAGTAGAGATGGCGCGCCTGCATTGGAAACGCTTCCGGCCACAGGCTGACAGCAAAAGAGAATATCCAGGCCGCACCGGTACCCAGTGACACCAGCGTGTCCATATTAGCACTGCCGTGCATCAGGTTTTTCCAGGCACTGCGGTAGAAATGTCCGCCAGCGACAACCATGATCAGTAACGTCAGCAGGCCGACAATCAGCCAGCCGGTCTGATTGCTGCGGGTGACCATCATTTCACCGCCGAACAATCCCCATAACATCATCGGGATACCGGCAGCTAAGCCGACCGCCGCCTGCCAGCTGAAACGGATCATGCTTTGGCGTGAGGTTTGTTGCAGGCGCTCGCGGCGCTTGGTTTCGTCGATAATAATTTCAGCGCCGTAGCCGGCCCGTTCAACAGCGGCAATCAGCGCGTTTTGATCAGCATTGCCACTGACCAGCGCACTGCGTTCCGCCAGGTTGACCCGCGCCCGTTCGACACCTCCCACGCTTTCAAGCGCCCGTTGCACTTTACTGACGCAACTGGCGCAGCTCATGCCGCTGAGCAACAACTGTACGCTGGCGTCTGCGGCTTGCGGAGCGTGAGTCTCAGCCGGAACGGGTGACACAGCCGCTGACAGGGGTTCCGGCAAAACACTCGCCTTATCGGTCAGCGGCTCAGATTTTGGGGATGCGTCTCCTGCTACCTGCGCTTCGTAACCGGCGCTGACCACTGCGTCGATCAGGCTCTGGCTGCTTGCATTGCCTTCAACAATGGCTTTATCCAGAGAAACTTCAACGGCGGTCGTGCCTTCCACAGCTTCCAGCGCTTTACGCGTTGAAGCCACGCAGTGCCCGCAGGACAGGCCTTGCAGAGATAATACGGTGGTCGTCATGATTATTTTCCTTAGGTTAACTTCACTCAGGACAAAGGATAAACCTTCCCGCAAGGTGAAGGTCAAGCCACGGTATCGGTTATTTTCATTTATCGTCCATTTACAATTTATTTAGAAACGCGCGCTGACTTTGCCTTATCGTTATACCCTGGGATATATAACGAAAAGTTCAATAACGGTAAACCACAATGGGAAACAAAAAGACGATGGCAATGATGCAAAAAGCGTTGCTGACTGCGGCACTTCTGGTAGCGGCACAGGCTTCGCAGGCAGCGGAGGATTTTCGTGTGACTTACGCCGGTTCGATGGGGGTGGTCATGGACAAATACCTCGGACCGGATTTCGCGAAAGAAAAGAAAGTGAATTATCAGGGACAGGGGCAGGGCGCTTACGGCATGGCAAATTTGCTGGCGTCGAAAAAAGTGGTGGCGGATGTATTCGTTTCGATCACGCCAGGGCCGGTTAAGATCCTGCAAAAAGCCGGGCTGGCCGGGCAGGCGATCCCTGTCGCCAGCACCAGCATGGTGATCGCTTATAACCCGAAAGGAAAATATGCCGAAAAATTTGCCGCGATAAAAGACGGGAAAGCGGGCGCAGAACCGTGGTGGAAAGTGCTGCAAACCCCCGGGCTGCAATTTGGTCGTACCGATCCGGTCAGTGATCCGCAGGGGCAGAACATCATTTTCACCATGATGCTGGCGGAGAATTACTATAAACAGCCGGGGCTGGAAAAAGCAGTGCTGGGGGATGTACAAAATCCTCAACAGATTTCCGGCGAAGGCGGATTGCTGACGCGTCTGGAAGCCGGTCAGGTAGATGCGGCATCAGGTTACGAGAGTGCCACCCGTTCAGCCCATCTGCCGTACATTAAATTGCCGGACGAGATTAACCTGAGCAATCCGCAGATGAGCAATGACGGGTACAGCAAAGTGACTTTTAATGTGAAAGATGCGGCCGGTAAAGAGAAAACGCTGAGCACCCAGCCGCTGGTGTTCTACGCAGTTGTGCTGAACAACGCGCCGCATCCTCAGCTGGCCAAACAGTTCATCAGCTACATGCAAAGTGCCAGGGGGCAGAAGCTGTTTGAACAAAATGGCTATGATAAGCCGAAAGGCGGAAACCTTTAAGTTGCGTGCGTCAGGACTGGCGGTTCCCGCTCTGGCGTTGCTGATGGTGCCGTTTGTTACCCTGCTTTTCCTGACGCCGTGGTCAGATTTTCATCTGGCTTACGGTGACAGCCATGCGGTAGTCGTTTCGCTCGGTCTCAGCCTGGTGTCGGTAGGGCTGATTGTGGTTCTCGGTTTGCCGGTAGCCTTCTGGCTGGCGAAAACGTCATCGCGCTGGCGCAATATTGTGGAAGTACTGGTGCTGATCCCTTTGCTGACACCGCCGCTGGCGATGGGGATTTTACTGGTGTCGGTTTACGGACCTTATGGCTCGGTCGGGGAAATCCTTTCCGCTATCGGCATGACGCTTAATAACAATGCGCCCGCGTTCGTGCTGGCGCAGATTTATGGTGCGTTACCGTATTTTATTTTATCCGCGAGAGGCGCGCTGGAGGCCGTGCCGGAAGATGTCGAAGAGGCAGGGAAAACACTCGGTGCATCACCGTTTCAGGTATTTATCCGGCTGACATTACCGCTGGCCTCACGCGGGATTGCCGCCGGTGTGGCGATCGCCTGGGTACGTGCCATCGGGGAGTTTGGTATTGTGATGGTATTCTGTTATTTCCCGCAGGGCATTCCGGTAAAAATGTTTATCAACCTGCAAAACGACGGGGTGACCTCGGTGTACTCGCTGCTATGGATCCTGCTGATGGTGACTTTGCCGTTGCCGATGTGGCTGCTTCTGCGTACCAAAAAACAGACTGTGCATTACAGCTGATCGCCGGTAATGGCGTATGATGTTTTTATCATGCGCAAAAATCAGGTTGTCGTGGAGGCGAAATGAATATCAGTGATGTGGCGAAAAAAACCGGGCTGACCAGCAAAGCGATTCGTTTTTATGAAGAGAAAGGGCTGGTCACCGCACCGGCCCGCAGTGAAAACGGCTATCGCCGCTATGCGCAAAAACATATCGAAGAACTGACATTGTTGCGCCAGGCGCGGCAGGTCGGATTTACGTTAGAAGAGTGCCAGGAACTGGTGGCATTGTTCCACAATCCTGACAGGCACAGCGCGGATGTCAAAGCGCGTACCCTGGAAAAGGCCGCTGAAATTGAGCGGCACATTCAAGAACTGAAAACAATGCATGAGCGCTTACTTACGCTGGCAGAGGCCTGTCCCGGCGATGACGGAGCCGAGTGCCCGATCATCGACAATCTCTCAGGGTGTTGCCACAAACACTGAGATCTTATTTAACGGGTGTCAGGTTCCACGCGCAGCGTCGCGCCTGCCACGCCGGTGATAATCACTTTGTCACCGGCGTTCAGCGGCGACGTACAGATAGCGCGCCAGCTGCTGTCACCGATTTGTACCCGCGTGAACTGATTAGTGACGGGTTCCAGCACCGTGGCATAAGTGCCGACTAACTGCTGGCCTCGCTGATTCAATGCTGAATTGCCGGCGGATTTATCCACCCGCTGGTTCAGCCACTTCCACCACAGCCACGCGGCCAGAATGGTCAGCAGTGCAAACGCTGTGCCCTGCCATTCCCACGGTAGCGGCAGGATCCACGTGACAGCGCCCACTAAGGCGGCCGCCACGCCACTCCATAGCAAGTAACCACTCGCACCCACCAGCTCAGCCGCCAGTAACAGGCCGCCCAGAGACAGCCAGAATACGTGCGGGTTTGCCATGAAATCATGTGGCATTATTTGCCGCCTTTGGTTTCTTTTAGCAGCTCAGCAATACCGCCGATTGACCCCATCAGACTGGTAGCATCCAGCGGCATCATGATGATTTTGCTGTTATTGGCAGAACCAATTTTCGTCAGGGCATCCGTATATTTTTGTGCCACGAAGTAGTTAATCGCCTGCACATCACCGGCAGCAATCGCTTCGGACACCATTTTTGTTGCCTGCGCTTCCGCCTCTGCCGCACGTTCACGCGCCTCAGCCTGCAGGAAGGCCGACTGACGCTCACCTTCCGCTTTCAGAATTTGTGACTGCTTTTCACCTTCAGCACGCAAAATGGCGGACTGCCGTACCCCTTCTGCTTCCAGAATATCGGCACGTTTTGTACGTTCGGCTTTCATCTGCGCGTTCATTGCGGAGATCAGTTCAGCCGGTGGGCGCACGTCACGGATCTCGATACGGGTGATTTTTACACCCCATGGATTGGTGGCTTCATCAACGATATGCAGCAAACGTGCGTTGATATTGTCACGTTGTGACAGCATCTCGTCGAGTTCCATCGAACCGAGAACGGTACGGAAGTTCGTCATTGTCAGATTGACGATCGCCTGCTCCAGATTACTGACCTCATAGGCAGCGCGTGCGGGATCAATAACCTGGATAAAACACACAGCATCGATGGCCACATTGGCGTTATCGCGGGAAATGACTTCCTGTGAAGGAATATCCAGCACCTGCTCCATCATATTAATTTTACGGCCGATGCGGTCAACAAACGGCACGACCAGATTCAGTCCGGGCATCAGGGTCTTGGTATAACGGCCAAAACGTTCGACGGTCCACTGATAGCCCTGAGGCACGATCTTGATGCCGGCGTAGACCACCAGCAAGGCCAGTACGATCAGAATAAGGATAGGAATGGGAATGAGGTCAAACATAGTATGAAACTCCTGTAAAACTGCGTTCTGATGATTCCTGTGGGAATAATCGAATAAAAACATGTCCCTGGCGCTCTCACCGCTGGGTCAGGCGCATGTACAATTATCGCACAAATCGTTAAGTCATCGTATTAATAAAAGAAGGGTTCTGCGGATAAAGGCGGAGGAAAGCTTAAAAAAAACGCACGTCCGGTTAAATGACGTGCGTCTGCTGTTTTACGGTGAAGCCAGCGTATTAATAAAGTAAGGAATATAACTGACGACGATACTTCGCTGCCAGCGCATCACCGGTGCCCAGTGCCGCCATAATATCCATCAGTGTTTTACGCGCTGCCCCGTTCGCCGCGCCCAAATCTTTCTTCAGCGGTGCCATCAGCAGTTCCAGTGCTTCTTCGTTACGCCCGACCTGATGCAGTTGCAGGCTGAGTTTTACCACTAACTCGGCGTTTTCAGGATCCTGCTGCAATTCCTGTTGTAACAACTGAATTTCCGGCGTGTCGGCGGCCTGTTTCAGTAACTCAATTTGCGCAACCAGCCCCTGATAACGGGAATCTTTATCCTGCAGCGGGATGGTCGCCAGCACGGTCTCTGCATCATCGGTACGGTTCAGATGAATTTGGGTTTCCGCCAGCAACAGGCCAATATCACTGCGCTGATTGCTCAGTTGCCACGCTTCTTTCAGTAACGGCAGGGCGTCATGAGTATTGCCCGCCTGCAGCAGCTCCTGTGCCTCGGCCAGTTTCAGCTCTTCTTCTTTCGGCAGCACTTTCTGCAACAGTTCGCGGATCACCTCTTCCGGCTGCGGCCCCTGGAAACCATCGACCGGCTGACCGTCCTTGAACAGGTAAACGGCAGGAATTGAGCGCAGGCCAAACTGCTGGGCGATCATCTGCTCGGCATCGCAGTCCACTTTTGCCAGGATCAGCTGACCGGCGTATTCCGCAGCCAGTTTGTCCAGAACGGGCCCCAGTTGCAGACAATGCTGGCTGCGTTCAGACCAGAAATAGAACATCACCGGCACCGACATGGATTGTTCCAGCGTCTGGTGCAGATTGGTTTCGTTGATATCGATTACTGTAGGTTGTGCAAGCATGAATTTGTTCTCTCCGCTACCTGTCATACTTCGAACTGCTGATGCGTTGGCTACGCTCACTGACCCCGGTCACTTAGGTATCTAAGCTCCCGGGGATTCGTGAACTTGCCGCCTTCCCGCAACCCGAATTATTTAGGGTATAGAAAATTAAAGTATTTAAGAATAAATGGGGGCGACTCGTGCCGCTTCAACCCCTTATCGTTTTTACTTAGCTGTTTCCGCGTAATATTTTGTCCAGCAGGCGTGCCGGTAACAGGCGTTTAAGTACCGTCAGCGCATGGGCGACCAGCGTGACCGGATAACGAAAACGCGCGCGCGGGTTTTCTAAAGCATGGTGCAGTTTGGGTAAAACTGCCTCAGGCCTGAGCGTAAAACGTCGTGCAATGCCCGGATTTTCTACCGGCTGGTCGGCCTGTGACTGATTCACATTGGCGGTGAAATTACTGCTCAGCGGACCGGGTTCAATCAGGCTGACCTGAATCCCCGTACCGTGAAGTTCCATACGCAGCGTATCGGACCAGGCCTCCAGCGCAAATTTACTGGCGGCATAAGCGCCACGTCGTGGCGTCGTTATCAGCCCCATCACCGAGCTGGTCTGGATAATACGGCCTTCGCCGTGCGGTAACATGGCGGGTAACAAAAGCTGCGTCAGCTGATGTGTACCAAACAAATTGGTGGAAAATTGTTGTTCGAACTGCTCACGGCTGATGCTGCCGAGCGGGCCGTAAACGCCATAACCCGCATTATTAAACAAGCCGTACAGACGGTTGCCTGTCAGCGCAATGACCCTGGCAGCCGCAAGTTCGACGCTCTGTTTGTCATCAAGATCACACTGAATGGTTTCAAAACCCATTTGTTGCAGGGTATCGATATCCTGAGTTTTCCGACATGCCGCCAGTACCCGATAACCGCGTGCGCGCAAATCCTGTGCGGCAACCAGTCCGATACCGCTGGAACAACCGGTGATTAATACTGCTTTTTGCATAACTTTACCTGTGAGGTGTCCCTATTTTTTATGGCTGTGATTTACTAGGGAGTCGGGTGAAAAAGGTAACGTCTTGGTTTTACTCACGTCCCGGTATTATTTTATTCGTCGTATTTTAACCCTAATGTACCAGCAGCGGCGTGAGTTTTTCTGACATCCATCCGGCAATAAACGACTGTGCTGCCAGGGCCGGATGTAAGCCGTCGTCCTGCATCCACTCAGGTTTCACGGCGACCTGTTCCATAAAGAACGGCACCAGCGGGATGTTCTCCTGCTTTGCCAGTGCCGGATAAATGGCGTAGAACGCATCGCCGTAGCGGCGGCCATAATTTGGCGGGAGGCGGATTTGCATCAGCAGCGGTTGGGCATTGGCCTGTTTAACCTGTTTAATCACCTGGGTCAGCGTCCGGGAGATGGCCTGTGGCGGGAAGCCCCGTAACCCGTCGTTGGCGCCCAGTTCAATCAGCACCCAGCGGGGATGATGTTGTTGCAGCAAGGACGGCAGGCGTGCCAGCCCTTGTTCAGCGGTATCACCGCTGATACTGGCATTGATAATGGTGGGTTTACCGCCTTCTTTTTGCCAGTTGTTATTCAGTAATGTCGGCCACGATTCGGCTACCGGAAGGCGATAGACAGCACTCAGACTGTCGCCAATAATCAGCAAGTTATCAGCAGCAACGGCGCGAAAACTCAATAATCCTAACAACATAAGGAAGGGGAGATGCCAGCGGAAAATGTTCTTGAAGTTCATCATCTAAGTAAGCACGTCGGTCAGGGTGAAGGTCAGCTCACCATCCTGTCCGGTGTGGAGCTGGTTGTCAAACCTGCCCAGACAATTGCCCTGATTGGCGAATCCGGCTCCGGTAAATCCACCTTGCTTGGCATTCTTGCCGGGCTGGATGATGGCACCCGCGGTGACGTGAAATTGCTGGGTAAATCCCTTAGCGAGCTGAACGAAGAAGGGCGCGCAGCACTGCGGGCTAAAAATGTCGGTTTTGTGTTTCAGTCCTTCATGCTGGTGCCGACACTCAACGCGCTGGAAAATGTTCAACTTCCTGCGTTGTTACGTGGCGAAAGCGACAGCCGCAGCCGTCAGCAGGCGATGCAGTTACTGGAAAGCCTGGGGCTGGGCGAACGTCTTCATCATCTTCCGGCACAACTTTCCGGCGGTGAGCAGCAACGTGTAGCGCTGGCGCGGGCCTTTATCGGCAAGCCGAAATTGCTCTTTGCCGATGAGCCGACCGGTAATCTGGATCGCGTAACCGGCGAACGCATTGTCGATCTGCTGTTCTCACTGAACCGTGATGCGGCGACGACGCTGATTCTGGTCACGCACGACGAACAGCTGGCGGCGCGTTGTCAGCGCCGGTTACGTCTGCGTGACGGGAAATTGTGGGAGGAAGCATGATCTGGCGCTGGTTCTGGCGGGAATGGCGTTCGCCCTCACTGCTGATTGTCTGGCTGGCGCTGGCGCTGGCGGTAGCCTGTGTGCTGGCCCTCGGCAGCATCAGCGACCGCATGGACAAAGGGCTGAGTCAGCAGAGCCGTGAGTTTATTGCCGGGGATCGCGTGCTGAGTTCTGCCCGTCCGATCACCGAAGCCTGGCTGCAAGATGCCCAGGCGCAGGGATTAAAAGTCAGCCGTCAGCTCTCTTTCATGACCATGACTTTTGCCGGTGAAACGCCGCAACTGGCAGCGGTTAAAGCGACTGATCTGGCGTATCCGCTGTATGGGGCGTTACAAACCGAACCGGCAGGGCTGAAACCTGAGCCGGGAACGGTACTGGTTGCGCCGCGATTACTGGCGCTGCTGAACGTGAAAATCGGTGACAATCTGGATGTGGGTGATACCACGCTGAAAATTGCCGGTGTGATCCTACAGGAGCCGGATTCAGGCTTTAACCCCTTCCAGACTGCACCCCGGGTGATCATGAATCTGGAAGACGTGAAAAAAACCGGTGCTGTTCAGCCGGGCAGCAGGCTGACGTATCGCTATATGTTTGCCGGTTCACCGCAGGCCATTCAGAGTTATGGTGAGGCGATAAAAGGCCTGCTCAAGCCGGATCAGCGCTGGAGCGGCATGGAAGATTCCGATGGCGCGCTGGGCAAATCCTTACAGCGTTCACAGCAATTCCTCACGCTGTCCGCGTTGCTGACGCTGATGCTGTCGATTGCCGCCATTGCCGTTTCAATGGGGCATTATTGCCGCAGCCGTTACGATCTGGTTGCGGTGCTGAAAACACTGGGTGCCGGGAAAAAAGCGCTGCGCAAACTGATTATTGGTCAGTGGCTGGCAGTACTGGTACTGGCAGGGTTGTGCGGTAGCGTGTTCGGTCGGGTGTTTGAAGCCGTGCTTATGAAGGTGCTGGCACCGGTTCTGCCCGCCACCTTGCCGCCTGCCGGTGGCTGGCCGTGGGTGTGGTCGATGGGTGCGATGGTGGTGATTTCTCTGCTGATCGGCATCCGTCCCTATCGTCAATTGCTGGCCACACAGCCGCTGCGTGTGCTACGCCATGACGTGGTAGCGAATGTCTGGCCGCTGCGTTATTTCCTGCCGGTAATGGTATTGGTGGTGATCGGTCTGCTGGCGGCACTGATGGGCGGAAGTTCACTGCTCTGGTCGTTGCTGGCAGGCGTGCTGGTGCTTTCGTTACTGCTCGGTGTGACTGGCTGGGGAGCACTGATGCTGTTACGCAAGCTGACGCTCCGTCAGTTACCGCTGCGTCTGGCGGTTAACCGCCTGCTGCGCCAGCCGTGGGTAACACTCAGTCAGCTGGCGGCGTTCTCAATGTCGTTTATGTTGCTGGCGTTACTGCTGGTGATGCGTGGTGATTTGCTGGACCGCTGGGAACAACAACTGCCGCCGGACAGTCCGAATTACTTCCTGCTTAATATCACCAAAGAGCAGATCCCACAGGTAACGGATTTCCTGCATCAGCATAACGCTGAGCCGGAAACCTTCTATCCGATTGTGCGGGTTCGCCTGACAAAGATTAACGATAAAGTGGCCACGGATATCATCAGACCGGACGATGCGGGCGGGGAAGCGGTGAACCGTGAACTGAATCTGACCTGGATGCAGGGCTTGCCGGATCACAATCCGCTGGTGGCAGGCAACGGGCCGCCGAAAGCCGGTGAAGTGTCAATTGACGAAGGGCTGGCGGGAAGGCTGGGGCTTAAACTCGGTGATACCGTGACGTTCAGCGGCGATACGCAGGAATTCAGTGCCAGAATTACCAGCCTGCGGAAAGTAGACTGGGACAGCCTGAAGCCGAATTTCTACTTTATCTTCCCGCCTGGTGCGCTGGATGCACAACCGCAAAGCTGGCTGACCAGCTTCCGCTATCATGGCGATATCAGCACTATCACGCAGCTTAACCGCCAGTTCCCGACGCTGAGTTTGCTGGATATCGGCGCGATTCTGCGTCAGGTCGGGCAGGTATTACAGCAGGTCAGCAAGGCGCTGGAAGTGATGGTGATCCTGGTGATGCTGTGTGGCGGATTGCTGTTGCTGGCGCAGATTCAGGTCGGCATGCATCAGCGCCGTCAGGAACTGATTGTTTACCGTACGCTGGGTGCCAGCAAAAAAATGCTCCACCGGACACTGTGGTGTGAATTTGCCGTGCTCGGGCTGGTGGCCGGGATCGCCGCCGCAATCGGTGCGGAAGCCGCGTTATGGCTGCTGCAACGCAAAGTGTTTGATTTCCCGTGGGAGCCGAATTATCTGATGTGGATTTCGGTTCCGGTCGTCGGGGCGGTGCTGTTGTCAGTTTGCGGTGGCTGGCTGGGTGTCAGATTGCTGCGGGGGCGGGCGTTGTTCAGGCAATACGACTCGTAGTTTCTAAACGCCTCCCCCCTGCGCTAATCTGGTGTCCAGGTTTAGGGGGGAAGTTCATCGCAGGGGAGGGAGCCGATCGCGCTTTTCTCCCCCACCTTCGCAGGGGAGGGTGTCGATCAAATCAAAGCTTATCAACTGCCCATTCAATGCCGCTGGCGTATTCTGGCGGCAGCATCGGAATCAGTGCGTTGAGAGTGTCTTTCAGCAGGCTGGCGCTGGCGTCGTTGAGATTCAGGTGTCCGACTTTACGACCCGGACGCACGTCTTTCTCATACCAGTGTAGATTGACCAGCGGCAGACTCAGCCATTTTTCTGATACATCGGTGCCAATCAGATTCACCATCACCGACGGCGAACTCACTACCGGTTTCGGCAGCGGCAGATCGAGAATGGCGCGCAGATGCATTTCAAACTGACTGTAGGACGCGCCGTTTTGCGTCCAGTGTCCGCTGTTATGCACACGCGGCGCCAGCTCGTTGATCAGCAACCCTTCGCTGACCACGAAACATTCCATCGCCATCACGCCGACATATTTCAGTTCGTTCATGATGGCCGACAGCATGCCTTCTGCCTGCCGTTGCAGATTAGCATCCGGCTGTGGCAGCGCAACGCTGGTGCGCAAAATACCGTCCTGATGCAGGTTGTGGGTCAGCGGATAAAAGACCGTTTTGCCGTCGTGTCCGCGCGCACCCACCAGCGAGACTTCACCGGAGAAATTGATGCCCTGCTCAACGATGCATTCGCCGTAGCAATCCTGCGGCAGCGTATTTTCTTCGCCTGAACGCAGACGCCACTGACCCCGGCCGTCGTAACCGCCAACACGACGTTTCACAATCGCCAGTTCACCCAGCTGTGAGAAAACCTGCGGCCATTGGGCAACATCGGCCAGCAATTGCCATGGTGCGGTTGCCAGGCCGAGTTGATCCAGTAACTGTTTTTGCGTCAGGCGGTCGGCCAGACGCGGGAAAATATCGCGGTTGACGAACGCATTATGCGTCGCCAGTTCACGGGTCAGGGCAGTTTCCGGCCAGCGCTCGATTTCAGCAGTGATGACGCTTTGCTGATACGGTACGGCTTCCGGCTCGGCATCCAGGCCGACGGGATATACGGCGATGCCCAGCGGTTCACCGGCCTGACGCAGCATTCTGCCTAACTGACCGTTTCCGAGTACGCAAACCGGTTTCATGCTTCCTCCCGCGGATCGGGATTATTCAGCACTTCGTCCGTTTGTGTGGTGCGCCATGTCGCCAGATTTTTGGCGATTTCAGCATCATGCAGCGCCAGAATCTGTGCCGCCAGTAGCGCCGCGTTAGCCGCACCCGCTTTACCAATCGCCAGCGTACCGACCGGAATGCCACGCGGCATCTGCACGATGGAATATAAGCTGTCGATGCCACTGAGTGCCGCACTTTGCACCGGAACACCCAACACCGGTACCAGCGTCTTCGCCGCCAGCATGCCCGGTAAATGCGCTGCGCCACCGGCACCCGCGATGATCACATCAAATCCGTTAGCGGAAGCCTGCTCAGCGAAAGTAAATAACTTGTCCGGCGTACGGTGCGCGGAGACGATATCGACATGGAAAGGAATATTCAGCGTTGTGAGGACGTCGGCGGCGAACTGCATGGTCGCCCAGTCACTTTTTGACCCCATAACGATGGCGATTTTTGCCGGGGTAACGTTGGATGACATGTCTGTAAAGCTCCTGTGATTCGGAAATAGAAACTGCGAGGGCGCAAATGATAGCATGCTCCGTGAGGGAGGAAAACGGTTGCGTCGCCGGAAAACCGCGCATTTTTGATGAGAAGTTGGCGGCAGATTTGTATAATCCCCCTCACGCTGTTAATGACAAATCTGACTGGAAACTGATTTATGACGCAGGCTTTACTGGCACCGATTTATGATTTTCTTCACTGTGAAACCCCTGCTATCTGGGTCGATGTGGCGTTGGAAAATCAGACGGTGATGCTGATTGATCACGCCAACTGTGAAAAGAAAGCAGCGGCAACGGCGATGAGCCTGATGACCAAATATCTTGAGCGCACTGAACTGCTGTTTTGCGCGGCCCGTCTGGCACGGGAAGAGCTTCACCACTTTGAGCAGGTGGTGGAAATCATGCAAAAACGCAATATTACTTATACCCAGCTTTCACCGTCGCGCTATGCCAGCGGGATGATCAAACATACCCGTCATCATGATGATCTGAATATTCTGGTTGACCGGCTGATTATCGGAGCGTACATCGAAGCGCGTTCCTGCGAGCGCTTTGCCAAAATTGCGCCACATCTCGATGAAACCTTATCGCGCTTTTATACCTCACTGCTGCGTTCTGAATCACGGCATTTTGCCGATTACCTGGCGCTGGCAGAACAGTATGCCGGAACGGATATCCGTGAACGGGTAGAGGAGTTTGGCAGAATTGAAGCGGAACTGATCCTCACGCCGGATGAGCAATTCCGCTTCCACAGCGGCGTACCTGTTACCCTTCATACTTCAGGCTGCTGATATGTTGACTGCGTTCATTCGCCCTGGTCACTGAGCCAGCTAAGCTCCCGGGGATTCACAAACTTGTTGCCTTCGGCAACTCAACATTATTCAGGGTAATGGGAGGGTGACTCAAAACGGGAAGCTGATCAGTTCCACGTTGTCGGCAGTCACCTTGACCATCGAGCCTTCTTCGTGCCAGGCACCGAGTACCACCCGGTGGCCGGTTTTATTCTGCAACGCCACCTCGTGGATCGCCGGACGATGGGTATGGCCGTGAATCATCCATTCTACGCCTGACGTCTGCATTTCGCTGATCACTGCCTGCGGGTTCACATCCATAATATCCAGTGACTTACCCTGATTTGAGGCTTTGCTGTTGGCGCGCATTCTGGCGGCAATCGCCAGCCGCCATTTCAGCGGCAGCATCAGGAAAAGTTTTTGGATCAGCGGGTTGTGGACTTTTTTGCGGAAATTTTGATACGCGACATCATCGGTACACAGGGTATCACCGTGCAGGATCAGGACGCGGCGGCCATACAGCTCAAGCACTTTTTTTTCCGGCAGCAATGTCATCAGGCTGTCGCGTGCGAAGCGTCTGCCGAGCAGAAAATCGCGGTTACCATGAATGAAAAAGCAGGGTACGCCTTGCTGGTGTAACTGATGGAGTGCTGCGGCGATCTCGGCATGAAGCGGCTGCGGATCATCGTCGCCTATCCAGGCTTCAAACAGGTCACCGAGAATGTACAGGGCATCAGCCTGCGGCGCATCTTCGCGCAGAAAACGCAGAAAACCGGCAGTGATTGCCGGTTCCTGTGCGCAAAGATGGATATCAGCAATAAAAAACGTGGTCATCCCGACGTTGATTATTCGCTGACTGTGACGCTTTTGATCACAACATCTTCTTTTGGAACGTCCTGGTGCATGCCGCTGCGGCCGGTTTTGACGGCTTTGATCGCGTCAACCACATCCATGCCTTCGACCACTTCTGCGAATACGCAGTAACCCCAACCTTGCGCATTTTTGCCGCTGTGGTTCAGGAAATCGTTGTCAGTGACGTTGATGAAGAACTGGGCCGTGGCGGAGTGCGGATCGTTGGTACGCGCCATTGCCAGCGTGCCTTTGGTATTTTTCAGACCATTGTCTGCTTCATTATTGATAGGCGCATCGGTGTTTTTCTGGTTCATGCCTGGCTCAAAACCGCCGCCCTGGATCATGAAACCGTTAATCACACGGTGGAAAATAGTGTTGTCGTAGAAGCCTTTACGGCAATAGTTCAGGAAGTTTTCAACGGTGGCTGGCGCTTTGTCAGCGAAAGTATTAATGACGATGTCGCCGTGGTTAGTGTGGAAAGTGACCATATTTATCATCCTGCTAATGTTGATGTGTGCTCTTAGTAAGAGCGGCTACTATAGCCTTTTCTTATACCATAACTCAAAAGTTGCCGTCAGCAGTGGCTTTGTGATGACTAAAGCCCGTCCGGTGGCCTTATGGCGTTTCGGTGAAATCATTTTCGTTATATTATACGCGTTAGTGTCGCTTAAACGCGTCAACGTCATTTTCTACGCCCAACACACGGAATAGCCTGATGCTGAAGATTTTTAATACCCTGAGTCGCCAAAAAGAGGAATTCAAGCCAATTCATGCCGGTAAAGTCGGTATGTACGTGTGTGGGATCACTGTTTACGACCTGTGTCATATCGGCCATGGTCGCACCTTTGTGTCTTTCGACGTGGTATCACGTTATCTGCGCTACCTCGGTTATGACCTGAAATATGTGCGCAACATTACCGATATCGACGACAAAATCATTAAACGTGCCGCTGAAAATGGCGAAAATTTCATGTCGCTAACCGATCGTATGATCGCGGAAATGCACGCTGATTTTGCCTCACTGAACATTTTGCCACCGGACGCGGAACCGCGTGCGACGCGGCACATTGATGAGATCATCGATATCGTGCAGAAGCTGATTGACCGCGACCATGCTTATGTCGCGTCGAACGGCGACGTGATGTTCTGGGTGGAAAGTGATCCGGATTACGGCGTATTGTCCCGTCAGGATCTGGATCAGTTACAGGCTGGCGCACGCGTTGAAGTTGAAGCTAACGTGAAACGCAATCCGATGGATTTTGTGTTGTGGAAAATGTCTAAGCCGGGCGAGCCGAGCTGGACATCACCGTGGGGCGAAGGTCGCCCGGGCTGGCATATCGAATGTTCTGCCATGAACTGCAAACAGCTCGGCGCGCATTTCGACATTCACGGCGGCGGTTCTGATCTGATGTTCCCGCACCATGAAAACGAAATTGCACAGTCAAGCTGCGCGCATGACGGTCCGTATGTGAATACCTGGATGCACTCCGGTATGGTGATGATTGATCGTGAAAAAATGTCCAAATCGCTGGATAACTTCTTTACGGTGCGCGACGTGCTGAAATATTACGATGCTGAAAGTGTGCGCTATTTCCTGATGTCGGGTCATTACCGCAGCCAGCTGAATTACAGCGAAGAGAATCTGAAACTGGCGCGTACCTCAATGGAGCGTCTTTACACCGCGCTGCGCGGGACCGATGCTGCTGCAATGCCAGCCGGTGGTGAGGCTTTCGTTGCGCGTTTCCGTGCGGCTATGGACGACGATTTCAATACGCCGGAAGCTTATTCTGTGCTGTTCGATATGGCGCGTGACATCAACCGCCTAAAAGCGGAAGACCTGTCTGCGGCAAACGGACTGGCCGCCGAACTGCGCCAGCTGGCGGGTGTACTTGGCCTGCTGGAACAGGATCCGGAGCAGTTCCTCAAGTCCGGCGCACAGGCGGATAATGACGACGAAGTGGCTGAAATCGAAGCGTTGATCAAACAACGTAACGATGCCCGTGCCAGCAAAGACTGGGGCATGGCGGACAAAGCGCGTGATCGTCTCAATGAAATGGGTATCGTGTTAGAAGATGGCGCTGCCGGAACCACCTGGCGCCGCAAGTAATCTCCTTCATACCTGAAGCTGCAGCAGTGTGCCTTGCTGCAACTCCAGTTATTTTGGAGAGGCGTGATCTCAACAGCCTCCTTTTTGGAGGCTTTTTTATAAGGATTACCCTGTGACCCGAATGCTTCTGACGTATCAGCCTCCGTATGACTGGCAATGGATGACGACTTTTCTCGGCGTACGTGCGTTGCAGGGCGTCGAACAGCAGGACGGCGAATATTATCAGCGCACGCTGGCAGTGATGCACAATGGTGAACGGCTGACAGGCTGGTTGCGGCTGCGTCCGTTGCCTGAGCAACATGGCGTTGAGCTGGAAGTGTCGGCGTCGCTCTCGCCGGTCACGGAAAAAGTGGCGGCACAGGTGCGGCGTTTGCTGGATCTGGACGCGCAGCCGATGCTGATCGCCGGCGGTCTGGGGACGCTGGCGGAAAACGCCGTGGGATTACGTCTGCCGGGCTGTATCAATCGTTTTGAGCTGACGGTTCGCGCCATTCTCGGACAACTGGTGAGCGTGAAAATGGCGGCGACACTGGCGACGCGGCTGACCGAAAAATGGGGAGACTCTGTGTGTACGCCGTTTGTGGCACTGACCCATTTGTTTCCATCTGCGGCTACGATCGGGCAGTTAACGGTGGATGATTTACGGGGCATCGGTGTGCAGGGCAAGCGTGCGGCATGTCTGATTAATCTTGCACAGGCGGTGGAGGAGGGTCGTTTGCCGCTGGATGACATCACCGATGTGCAGGACGGAATAAAACAACTGCTGGCAATGCCGGGGATTGGCAACTGGACCGCCAGTTATATCGCCATGCGCGCCTGGTCTGCGCCTGATGTTTTTCTCGGGGGCGATTATCTGATTAAGCAACGCTTTCCGGGAATGACGCCGGCGAAAATTGCCCGCTATGCCGAAATCTGGAAACCCTGGCGTACTTATGCCACGCTACATTTATGGTTCAATCACGACTGGCAGCCGGATACGCCCTAGTCGGGTTCCAATGTTACCCTTGTGCACCAGACTGAGGATTTTCAGGCGGTGTTTCGCCGCTGGTGTACGCGATGGCGTTTTTTTGCTCCGGTTCATATTTATAAACCCGCCCGCGTCCGTTGTGTTTGGCGATATAGCAGGCCATATCCGCCTGTGCCATGTATTCGCTGCCGGTTACGTTTGCATCGTTTATTTGCGTCATCCCTGCGCTGGCTCCGATCCGGTAGCCATTTCCTTCCCAAATAAAGTAAAAATTATTGATTTTATCCACCAGATGCTGAAGCGTTATCAACCCCTGTTCCTGGGGACAATCAAATAAAATCAGCGCAAATTCATCGCCACCCAGCCGCGCCAGCCGGTCACTGTTGCGGATATTCTCCTGCATCAGGGTGCTTAACTGACGCAGCAGTTCATCCCCGGCGGCATGCCCTGCCGTGTCGTTAATCGCCTTAAAATGATCCAGATCGATAAACGCCAGCACATGAGACTGACGTTGTGTTGCCGTCACATTGAGCGCTTTTTTCAGGCTCGATTCGAAGCTGCCACGATTCGATAACCCGGTGAGTAAATCGTGAGAGGCGCTGTAGCTAAGTTTGCGCATCAGTTCGCGGGATTTACTGACATCCTGTAGTACCAGCACAATGCCAATCGGTTCGTCTTTCAATGTACGCAGCGGCGACACGGCCAGCTGAACGTCAAACAAAGCAGTATGCTGTCCGTGCAGAACCAAGGAACGCTCAACCGAAGAGTGCAGGTTTTCATTGATATCAAACTGCAAAAGGTTATCGATAAGCGGCCCTCCCGCCCCTTTGCTGATAAGCACAATGCGGCTCACCGGTTGTCCCTGTGCCTGCTGTTCTGTCCAGCCGGTCATTTTCTCGGCCACCGGATTCATGAAAGTAATATTCATGTTACGGTCAGTTGAGATCACGGCTTCATTGATAGAATTGAGCGTGATATGCAGCAGTTCTTTTTCTTCATGCAGCGCTTCCGAAAGGCGCTTATTGGTCACTTCGGTGTGTTTAAGTTCGTTGATATCTTCAATCTGAGAAATGAAATACAGCGGATTATGGTGTTCATCACGCACCAGCGATACGGCGAGCAGTGTCCAGATAATTTCCCCGCTGCGGCGCATATAGCGCTTCTCCAGAGTGTAGCTCTGGATTTCATCGTTAAGCAGTTGCTGCAGTAGCATCAGGTCTTTGCCCAAATCGTCATGATAGGTAATTTCCTGGAACGTCAGGGTCGTCAGATACTCCGCCTCATAACCCAGCAACTGACATAACGCTTTGTTTACCTGCAACAGTTTGCCTTCCGGAGATACCAGCGTCATACCAATCGCTGAATATTCCATGGCATTTCTGAAGCGATTTTCACTCTGCGTGATGTGAGATTTTTCAGCGCGCAGCGCATGCATCGCCATCGCCATGGCATTCGCAGGCATCAGAATCAGTAACAGCGGCAGAAAAATTAACCCCTGGGGGACCTGAATCGACAGTCGCGGCTGAACAGAAATAATGCCGCTGGTATGCAGTAACGCAATCATCAGGGTCACTGCCAGGAAAATAATGAACGCTTCAATCCGGGGTAAACGAATGGCGCACCACAGCAGGGGAATGGTGATAAATGCGAAAGTGTAAGGCAGCCATTTCAGCGCAAGATAACCGGCGGCCAGGGTCAGGATTAACGTCAGAAGTAGCCCGAACAGACGTCGTGAAGTGAGCAGTTTAGACAGATAGCCGCGCTGGTAGATTAGCCCCAGTGGTGTGAGAGCGAGGATCGCCACCGCTTCTGACATAAACCAGGTCACAAAGCGGCTTTGTAATTCCGCCGGGGTATGAGCAGGCAGAATAAACAACAGCATAATTAACGCGCCGACCAGCGGGCAGAAAATTACCGCGACGAAGAGAAATTTCATCCAGGAACCCAGCCCGGAAAGCGGATCCTGGGCTGGCAGCATTCTGCGCAACAACGCGGCGCAAAGTGCCCCTTCAATAAGATTGTTGATCAGATAAGGCAGGTAATGGAAAAAAGGGGTGCCGAGGATGGTATGTGATGCCGCGATCCCAAGCGCAGCGGACCCCAGCAGCGGGATCCAGGCGCGATAACGGTTATGGAATAAAACAGGGATCAGCAATGCCGTCGGTAGCCACATCCCGGCGAGGCTGGATGACTTCTGAATAATACTCAGGCAAGTCAGCGCCAGCAGGCAAATTGAAATGCCCAAAAGTAAGCAGGATGTCCAGTTTGCCCGATAAATCCTGCGTGAAAGCGGTTTGCTCTTTTCCACAATGAAAACCTTTTTCTGGCTGACGGAGAGTTGCAGGCAGTCGCAGTGACACTTATTTATTCCTGTTACTCTGCACCTGTCGCAAGTCGGGCTGCGACAGGAGGAATGAATATCGGAGAATCAGCGCTAATTATTAATGTAAATTCTACATTACGCTGTAATAGATAACGAATTTTCCGGCCAGAAAGCCGGAATTGATTCATCAGAGCAGGAAAATGGTGGCGAGGCCGAGGAAAATGAAAAATCCGCCGGTGTCTGTCAGCGCGGTAATCATGACACTCGAACCGACTGCCGGGTCCCGGCCAAGACGCACCATGGTCAGCGGGATCACGACGCCCATCAGTGCGGCCAGCAGCAAATTCAGTACCATCGCCAACGTCATCACGGCACCCATTTGCCAGTCACCGTAGAGCAGCCAGGTGACGACCCCCATTAATCCGCCCCACACAAGGCCGTTGATCAGCGCCACGCCCAGTTCCCTGAACATCAGGAATTTCAGATTGCCGAGCTGTACGTGGTGCAACGCCAGCCCGCGCACAATCATAGTGATGGTCTGATTACCGGTATTCCCGCCGATACCGGCAACAATGGGCATCAGCGCGGCCAGTGCAACGAGCTGTGAAATCGTGTGTTCAAACAGGCCAATCACGCGGGAAGCCACAAACGCCGTACACAGATTGATGGCCAGCCATGCCCAGCGATTACGTACAGCTTTGGTCACCGGCGAGAAAACATCTTCTTCAGGACTTAACCCCCCCATACGGCGTAAGTTGCTGTCGGTGTCGTTATTGACGAAATCAACAATTTCTTCCACCGTCAGGCGCCCCATCAGTTTTCCTTTTTTATCCACGACGGCAGCGGTGATCAGATCGTAGCGCTCGAACGCACTGGCTGCATCCTCCGCTTTATCCTCCGGTTCAAAGCTCGTGAGTTCGGTGATCATCACATCAGAAACCAGCGTATGCGGCGGGTTCAGTAAAATGGTAGTCAGCGGCAATTCGCCGATCAGCGTATTTTTCCGGTCAGTGATAAAGACTTTGTCGGTTGCCTGGGGAATTGATTTGCGTGATCGGAGAAAGCGCTGAACGGTGCCCAGTGAGACATCCGGACGAACGGTCAGTAACTCGAAATCCATAATGCGGCCAACGCATTCTTTACTGAATTTCATGACTTCACGGACTTTGTCGCGCTGGCGCGGATCCAGCGAAGTCAGTACGCGGCCAATCAGGTCGCGGGGCAGATACTCCGCCAGATAAACCTGATCATCGACATCCAGCAGTGACATGGTTTTGAGCAAATCTTTATCGCTCATTTCTTCGATCAGGCTGTCCCAGACCGTTTCTGAGACTTCCACCAGTGCTTTGCCGCGCGCAGCAGGTTCTACCAGCCGCCAAAGCGCCAGACGCTCCCGTATCGGCAAGGCTTCCAGTACGTCCGCCACGTCAGCGGCATGAAGATTTTTTACCCGCGAGGTCAGCTCGGCGGTGTTGTCCATCAGTTGTGCACGCGTGTCGTCATCGACGTCCGGTTCCTCGCCCAGAATACTGTCGGCGAGGTCATCGGTGTTCAGAAGGAGATCGAGGATCCTGCTGCGGCTTTCAGCCAGCTTCTGGCCGTAATTTTTCGGTTTTTCACCAGGCATTTGAGATCCTTAGTCCTTTGAATAACGGCAGGTTTTCAACGTTCCGGTACAGGTTTTTTCAGGAGCCGGTTCCTGTGGCCCCACAGTTTGCGTATCGGTCAGGGTTTGTTTTTGATCCTGATGATGTGAATACGCGCCGATAGCGGAGTAGACCAGACGTCCGAACAAAATAATGAAGCTTATCGCTAAAACGATTTTCGTTATTCTGATGTTGGTTTTTCGAGACATAATTTAATCGCTTAAGTAAATCGTTGCTACGGTGAAGGAATGAAGACATGCAAATGATAACGTTTACAATATATAGCACATCTAAACAGGCGGCCAGATAATCGGATTAAGAACAAAACGTGCGGTATTATCTTTTATACAACTGACAAAAACGCATCCTTTTCCTTATTCATGGGAATGATCTCATTAAATAATCTATACATTTTATTTTGTTAATCACGCGATGAATTTGTTTGAGATGAATTTCAGCCAAATCATAAAGATTGTGTTTATTGATATGCATCAAGGGATTTAAGATGGGGCACATTAGAATCCAGTCATATTTTAAAAGTGATGTCCCGACCTCCGCTGTATTCTTTTTTCTTCTGCGCTTTTTCTGTGAGATGACGTTTTTACAACGATAATTGAGGACGCGACCCGTAGCCACCGTCATCGGACTGCCAGTCTGACGTCAGTTATACTTTGAACCCTTCATTGCGGCATGAAATTCATGCACAAAACTTAGATGGACTTGATGCATAAAATTTTTTCCAGGCACAACATGCGCCATAAATGGTGGGGACTCCCCGTAATTTGTGCGCTGGTGCTGATCCCGGTGACCTCGTGGCTTTCTCCGATGATCTCCCTGCCGGATGGCCGCACTTATCTTATTTATATGCCGATGGCGACCTGTGTCGCGTTGCTGATGGTGTTTGACTGGGCTGCATTACCTGGCATCGTCCTGACGCTTTTCCTGCGTTATTACCTGCGGGTTGGGGTCGAGATGGGCATGCTGATGACGGTAATTTACTTCACCGCGCTGTCCCTGGCCTGGCTGGGTTATCGCTGGCAGGCGGGCAGCCGCTGGTCCGCACCGCTCGGGCTGATGAATCTGGCGAAGGCCCGCGTAGGCTGGTTGGTGATTTTCCTGACGTTATTTTTCGTCATTGTGCTGCAGGTTGTGATTGAAAGCGGGTTACTGCCCGGTTATCTCGGCATGGCGACACGGGATTTTGTTACGCTCAGGACGCTGGTCAATTTACAGGCATTGATCCTCGGCATTCTGCTTAACTCTCATGTGATTTATCTGGTGTTACGCATTATCCGTAAGCCGCATTATTTACGTATGATATGCATGAGGCTGCGAAAAGAGCAATCAGCGGGCGTGAGATTTGCTGAAATTGTGCTGTGGTTTACGGTTCTGGTGTTTATGGTCACGCTGCTGTGCCTGCCGGGGATGAGTGAACCGTTCATGAAGATTTTACTCAGCGATTACACGCTGACGCTACTGTTCCCGGTATTGCTGTTTGGGGCATGGCGCTACGGTTATTACTTTATCAGTATTGTCTGGACCCTCACCCTGACGGTTTTATTTCACTACTATCAGGGGTTTATTTCCGGGAACGGCTTTATTCATAATCTGGTGTTCGTCTCCGCCCTGATGCTGGTTTATACCATCACGTTGTTACTGATGGCGGCTATCGCCTCACGGCAGCGTTTGCTGATGAAAAGATCCAGTGCCGCCGCCTTGCAGGACCCGGTGTTTGGCCTGCCTAACCTGCGTGCCTTCAACCGTGATCTGGCGCGCTATCCGCGTTCCATGCTCTGTTTTATCCGCGTCTCCGATATGGATGTGTTAAGCCGTAATTACGGCATGCAGTTACGTATTCAGTTCAAACAACAACTGGCGCTCGGGCTGAAGCCTTATCTGCAGAAGGGGGAGCAGGTTTATCATTTGCCGGGTTATGATCTGGTCTTGCGGCTTAACTGCGAAGATGCGGATAAAAAACTGCAGAATTTGCATGACTATCTGGAAGATTTCCGTCTCATCTGGAACGGTTTACCGCTGCATCCCAACATTGGTTTATCTTACTGTACGGTGTATTCGCCGGTGGAACATCTGCCGGTTTTACTGGGCGAACTGAGCGGGATTGCCGAAGTTTCCCTGACCACCGGACAGCCGGAATCGAATAAAAACGATCACACTCAGGTACAACTGGAGATCAGAGAGAAGGTCGAGATGCTGCACAAAATCCAGCGGGCACTGGATGACGATCGTTTTGTGCTGATGGCGCAACCGATCTTCGGGGTACGCGGCGACAGTTATCATGAAATTCTGCTGCGCATGTCAGATGGTGCGCATGAAACGCTGATCACACCGGATAAGTTCCTGCCGGTGGTGCATGAATTTGGTTTGTCGTATCAGCTGGATATGTGGGTGCTGAAACATACGCTGATGTTTATCAATCAAAACCGTGTCCGTCTGCCAAGCCTGCGTTTTGCGGTGAATTTCACACCTTCGACGTTGTGCCGGCCGACATTTACCCGCGATTTTAAAGCACTCATGCTGGAATATGAGGTGGAACCGTTCCAGATTGTGCTGGAGGTGACTGAATCTCATCTGCTACAGAATATGAAATATGCTGACCTGGCGATGCGGGAATTACGTTCTTATGGTTGCCGCATTGCGATTGATGACTTCGGTACCGGCTATGCCAGTTATGGTCGTCTGAAGGCTATCCAGGCTGATATTCTGAAAATTGACGGCAGCTTCGTGCGCAATATGCTCACTGATTCGCTGGATGCCTACATTGTGCAGTCGATCTGTCAGGTGGCGCGCATGAAGCATTTATCGATTGTGGCGGAGTATGTAGAAACTGAAGACCAGAAAACCGCGCTGCATGCGCTGGGTGTGGATTACATGCAAGGTTATCTGGTGGGTAAACCGGAGCCGTTAAAGACACTACTTGAACTCCCGGGCGCCTGAAACTGAACGGCAGCCGGAGAAAAAAGCCCTCTGCGCATCAGATGCCAGAGGGCTTTTTTATTGCAGCGAAACGGTTAGTTTTCCGCAATGCCGTCTTCTTCCTCAAGCATCAGTTTCCAGCCTGTGACGTCATCCCAGTAACTTTGCTCTTTTTCGAAATCCAGCTGAACCAGGTTATTCTGCGCCAGATATCCGGCCGGGAAACGCAGCGTCCAGTGATTATCATCGGTGGATAACCGCAGGGATTCAGGCGTTGTCGTCGACTGACGCTGGTTATTGAGCAATGCGCCTAAGCGCAGAAGCTGAATCAGCGGAATGTAGTGCTTCTTCTTGAACAAATTCAGGCGCGGCAGTTCTTCTAGCTTGATGGCTTTGCGGTGGAAACGTACCAGTGTGGCCAGCAGCGTTTGCTGTTCCTGGTTGAACCCCGGCAAGTTAGTATTTTGCAAAATATACGAGGAATGACGGTGCATGCCGGTGTGGTTAATACTCAGACCGACCTCATGCAACATGGCGCTGAATTTCAACAGTGATTCCAGCTGCGGCTGCACCAGCTTGGTATTTTGCGCCAGCCATTGTGCATACAATTGCTCGGTCGTATCCAGCACGCGGCGAGCCTGTTCCCGGTCAATGTTATAATGCTCAGCCAGGCTTTTCGCGGTACGGGTACGGATATCCTGATGACGGAAGCGGCCTTCCATTTCATACAGCACTCCTTCACGCAGCGCACCGTCCGAAAGACGCAGCTCTTTGACCGCCAGCGCATCAAACACGCCGCGCAGAATGGCCAGACCCGGTACAAAAACCGATTGCCTGTCTTCCGATAAACCCGGTAAATCCAGTGCGCTGAAATGCTTGAAGTTCAGTACTGCTTCGGTCAGCATTTCCAGCCGTTCAGGGGTAATTAAGCCGTCTTTCTCGCCCATGGCGACCAGGACTTCATGTGCTGCTTTAATACTGCCGGATGCACCCAAAGCATACTGCCAGCCTTGCAGCCTGTATTGCCACGCCAGAGTTTCCAGCTTTTGCGCGGCGGCAAGCTGCGCACGTTTGAAATTACTGCGACTGATTTCGCCATTGGGGAAAAACATCTGCGCAAAACTGACGCAGCCCATACGGCGGCTTTCGGCCAGCAATGGCTCGAAATCCTCTCCGATGACCAGTTCTGTTGAACCGCCACCGATATCGACTACCAGCTTGCGGCCTTTTTCAGGCTGGGTATGTTCAACACCCATAAAAATAAGTCGTGCCTCCTCCTGCCCGGAAATAATTTCAATCGGGTAGGGGATGACTTCTTTGGCGCGCTTGAGAAACTCCTCGGCATTCACTGCCTGACGCAGCGTATGCGTGCCGACGATAGTGACGTTATTTTCCGCAAACCCCTGCAGGCGTTCGGCGAATAAAGCCAGGCAATCCAGCCCGCGTTGAATGGCTTCTTCACTGAGCACATTTTTAGCGTCGAGGCCATCGGCCAGATGAACGCGTTGTTTCAGGCGTCCGAGGACCTGTAGCGCGCCGTTGACGACGCGGGCAATGACCATATGGAAACTGTTCGACCCGAGATCGATGGCCGCAATTTCCTGTGGTTTAGCATTCAGTGGGCTGCTTTTAAGGGGCATAATGGTATAACGCTCCAGGGGTTCAGGCTTGCTGACTTTGTTGTTCCAGCTCTTTGAGATATTCATAAATCGCCAGTTGCGCACGAACTTTGCGGCGATTTCCGCGTGGAACATACCGGTTGCTCAGTTCTTTATCAATCACTCTGGCTTTTACTGTGTCACTAAACAGCAGTTCAAGGATATCCAGAACGCGCTGTTTCAGACGCGGATCGAGCAGGGCAACGGCCACTTCAATACGGTAATCAATATTACGTGTCATCCAGTCGGCAGAAGACAGGAAGACTTTCGTCTCGCCGCCGTTTTCAAAGACATACACGCGATCGTGTTCCAGATAACGGTCAATGATACTGGTGACCTGAATATTTTCACTAAAACCAGGCAAATTCGGTACCAGTGAGCACATGCCGCGGATCAGCAGACGGATTTTCACCCCGACGTTTGACGCCACGTAGAGACGGTCAATCAGCCCTTTATCCACCAGGTTGTTGATTTTTAAAGTAATGCCGCCGGTACCTCCTGCCTGCACGTTGGCAATTTCACGGTCAATCAAACGGTAAAGCATGTCGCGTGAGTTTTGCGGTGACACCATCAGATGCTCGAACGACACCGGGCGGTACGGGTTTTCAATAAAGTTGAAGACACGTCGGACTTCGTTGGTGATCCTCGCATCGGCGGTGAGCAGTGAATAGTCGGTATAAAGCCGCGCTGTTTTCTCGTTAAAATTACCGGTCCCGATATGAGCATAGCGGACAATTTCATCGCCTTCCCGGCGGGAAATAAGAAAGAGTTTTGCGTGAATTTTCAGACCCGGCGCAGAGAAAATAACGTGCACACCGGCTTCCGTCAGGCGTTTCGCCCAGTGAATATTCGCTTCTTCATCAAAGCGCGCCTGCAGTTCGACGACCACCGTGACTTTCTTACCGTTGTGGGCAGCGTGAATCATCGATTCGATGATGCGGGAATCTTTCGCCACGCGGTAGATATTGATTTTTATCGACAGCACGTTCGGATCGAAAGATGCCTGACGCAACAGTTCCAGTACATGCTCAAATGTGTGGTACGGATAATACAGCAGTACGTCTTGTTCACGGATCGCCGCAAAGCCGTTGCGGAATTTGTCGAACCACAAATGGCGCAGACGGGGGAGCGGACGGTTCACCAGATTGGCTTTGCCAACATTCGGGAAGCCAATGAAATCTTTGAAATTGTGGTAACGGCCACCGGCGATTACCGAATCATAATTGGAGATACCGAGTTTACCGCGCAGCAGCTCCACCATTTCATCCGGCATATCGCGCTGGTAAACGAAACGTACCGGTTCGGCGGTCAGACGCTGTTTCAGACTCGATGACATCAGCTCCAGCAGGCTCGATTCCATTTCCGTGACCAGATCATATTCAGCATCGCGGGTCATTTTCATTGAGTACGCATTCAGCGCATCGTAATCGAAGAAGCCTTTAAAAATATCATCCAGACAATAACGCAGAATGTTATCCAGCAGAATCATTGGCTTACGGCGGCGCGGTGCTTCCGGTGGCAAGTTAACGAAACGCGGCACTTTATCGGACGGAATTTCGAGCAGCGCGTAGTGGATCTCTTCGCCGCGGATAATTTCAACCGCCAGATAGGTGTAATCGTCTTTAAGGAATTGCACCAGGTTGGTGTCGTGATTAATCAGAATCGGTGTGATGTACTGGCGCAGATGATGTTTGAAATACTGGCGCAGCCAGGCTTGCTGGTTTTCGGAAACCTGACGTTCGTTAATAAGGAAAATCTGATTACGCGCCATTTCCAGAAGCAAGTCGTTGTAAAGGCTGTCGAACTCCTGATCAATGCGCAGCACCTTGGCCTGGATTTTTTTCAGTAAATGGCGGGACGCGCCCAGAAAACCTTGTTCTTCGCTGATGAGGATCCGTCTTTTTAAATCGGCGAAACGAACTTTATAAAATTCATCCAGGTTATTGGAATAGATCCCTAAAAAACGCATCCGTTCGATCAGGGGATTGCTTTTGTCAGCCGCTTCTTGCAACACGCGCTCATTGAAGGACAGCCAGCTTAGTTCTTTCTCGATATAAAGCTTTTCCTGACCCATTTTCACTCCGTTCATTTAGCTTGCAACCTGGCCCATACAGGCAAATTTGCCTGAAAACACCGCAATATAGCTCAACATATTCTTCGTGTTGCCCGCTTTTTAAGCGGCCAGCGCAGCAGGAAGCCATCTGTGAGAGGGGCCTAGTGTCTACTATCAATATTGCGAAAGATTGACAGGAAAGTCCAACATAACAAAGGATGATTTCAGAAGAGTTTATAGCAGGGGAATTATTGCGAGAAAAAGGAGGACAAAGCCTTACATGTGAAGGAGTTCGTCTACCCTGACCGATACGCTTCATACTTCAGATCGCAGGTGCGTTGGCTCCGTTTGCTGACCCGCACCACTGACTTAAATCAGTGATGCGGGATTCACCCACTTGCCGCCTTCCTGCGAACCGAATTATTTTGGGTATAAATATTGAATAATATTTACCGCGCTAAATTAAATCGCGCTGGCACCCACCAGAGATTCAGGTTTGACCTGAGCAGGCTTGGTTTTGTATTTCGCCAGGAACTGAGGCTGGAAAATACACATGCGGATGGCGCTGCGATATTCGCCGTTCACAAAAAATTCCTGTTTCAGTTCCCCTTCAAGCTCGAACCCTAATTTGCTGTAAATATGGATCGCCTTTTTGTTTTCTTTATCCACAATTAAATACAGTTTGTAGAGGTTCAACACGGAGAAGGCATAATCCATCGCCAGACGGACGGCATCACCGGCAAAGCCTTTGCCCTGATGCTGCGGGTCAATAATGATCTGAAACTCCGCGCGGCGGTGAATATGATTAATTTCCACCAATTCGACCAGGCCGACCGGTCCGCTTTCGAATTCGATAATAAAGCGGCGCTCGCTTTGGTCATGGATATGCTTGTTATACAAATCGGTCAGTTCGACGAAGGCCTCGTAAGGTTCTTCAAACCAGTAACGCATGATGCTGGCGTTATTATCAAGACGATGAACAAACGACAGGTCGTCCTTTTCCAGTGGACGTAATCTGACGCTGTTATGGCTAAACATGGGGTGTTCCTCAACTATACAAGCCGTTTTATGAGGGTAACCTTCGTAAATATAAAATCTGAAACAACCGTGGTTCAGATGAAGGTCGGCGCACAAACGACGTTTAAACGTGCACCGGGACGGGCATTATATCGGGCGAAATGTAAACAAATGTCAAATAACGGAAAATAAAAAACCGGCACGTGGCCGGTTTATAGTGAAATCGTGATGCAATGACAGATTAATCTTCCGCGTATCCACGTTCAGAAAGTGGATGGTTATCCAGCAGTGCCTGGCCGTTTTGCAGCGACAAACGTCCCTCAACAAACCAACTGACCACCAGCGGATAAATGCTGTGTTCCTGCGTTTGCACGCGGGCGATCAGATCTTCTTCGGTATCCTCAGTAAACACCGGTACCTTAGCCTGTAAAATTACCGGACCCCCGTCGAGTTCTTCAGTCACGAAATGCACGGACGTACCGTGTTCCGCATCCTGATTTTCAATGGCCTGACGGTGTGTATGCAGACCCGGATATTTTGGCAGCAGGGAAGGGTGAATGTTGATCATGCGACCGGCAAAGCGCCGGACGAATTCAGCGGTCAGAATACGCATATAACCGGCAAGTACCACCAGATCAGGCTGGTAACTTTGGATAGCATCGGCAAGCGCAACGTCAAACGCCGTACGGTCTTCATAGGCTTTAACATCCAGCGCATGCGCGGGAATATTGGCTGAACGGGCTCTTTCAAGCCCGTATGCCGCTGCTTTATTGCTGAAGACCGCACAAAGCGTTGCATTGATTCGTCCCTGCTGGCAGGCATCGATCAGGGCCTGTAAATTGCTTCCCTCGCCCGATACCAGAACCACAATCCTTTTCATTTTCCTACCCGTCATCAGTCAGTTGTTTTACTGGTTTTATTCAATAATCACGCGTTCAGCGGCATCAGAGGCTTTAATGTAGCCAATTTTCCACGCTTTTTCGCCGTTATCGTTCAGTAATGCAATCGCCTGATCGGCCAGTTCTGCAGGAAGTGCCACCAGCATGCCGACACCACAGTTAAAGGTGCGGTACATTTCATGACGGCTGACGTTACCGGCGGTTTGCAACCAGGTAAAGACATCCGGCCACTGCCAGCTTGATTCATCGATAATCACCTGCGTGTTGTCCGGCAATACGCGGGGGATATTTTCCCAGAAGCCGCCACCGGTCAGATGGACGATGCCGTGAACATCCACGTTTTCGATCAGGTTCAGGATCGATTTCACGTAAATTTTGGTCGGTGCGAGCAAATGATCAGCCAGCGGTTTGCCTGCCAGATCGGTGGTTTCCGGGTCGGTCTTGCTGACTTCCAGAATTTTGCGCACCAGAGAATAACCGTTAGAATGCGGGCCACTGGCGGCCAGACCAATCAGCACATCCCCGTCAGCCACTTTGCTGCCGTCGATGATTTCTGATTTTTCCACCACGCCCACGCAGAAGCCTGCCACGTCGTAATCTTCGCCGTGATACATGCCCGGCATTTCAGCGGTTTCACCGCCAACTAACGCACAGCCAGACTGTTTACAGCCTTCTGCGATACCCGTGATCACGCTGGCAGCCGTATCGACGTCCAGTTTGCCGGTAGCGTAATAATCGAGGAAGAACAGGGGTTCGGCGCCCTGAACGATCAAATCGTTGACGCACATCGCGACCAGGTCGATACCGATAGTATCGTGGCGTTTCAAATCCATCGCCAGACGCAGCTTGGTGCCAACGCCGTCGGTACCCGATACCAGCACGGGTTCACGATATTTTTGCGGCAGCGCGCAGAGGGCACCAAAACCGCCCAGTCCACCCATGACTTCAGGGCGGCGAGTCTGTTTTACTACACCTTTAATGCGGTCTACCAATGCGTTACCGGCATCGATATCTACGCCTGCGTCTTTATAGCTGAGAGAGGTTTTGTCGGTCACTGCGAAGTCCCCACGGCGGTTTGGGTTGGTGGTTGAAGAATAAAGCGGGGCAATTCTAACAGTGCAAGCAAACGTTTGCGAGCGCCTTATTCGATGAGGGATTTTAGGCTGTCTATACTCTAACCGGGTTAGTGATGATCCAGATCAGGCTATTTGGTATGGCGTTCAAAAAAAATGGCGTTATAATCTCGCGATTTTTTTTTGCAGCTCAACCACCTTAGGAGAATAAATAATGAAGATCGTCGAGGTGAAACACCCGCTGGTGAAACACAAGCTGGGCCTGATGCGTGAAAATGACATCAGCACGAAACGTTTTCGCGAACTGGCTTCTGAGGTGGGGAGTCTGCTGACGTATGAAGCGACTGCCGATTTAGAAACTGAAAAAGTGACGATCGAAGGCTGGAATGGCCCGGTCGAAATTGATCAAATCAAAGGCAAGAAAATTACCGTAGTGCCTATCCTGCGCGCCGGTCTGGGCATGATGGAAGGCGTACTGGAGCACGTTCCAAGCGCGCGTATCAGCGTAGTCGGCGTATACCGTGATGAAGAAACCCTGAAACCTGTGCCGTATTTCCAGAAGCTGGTTTCTAACATTGAAGAACGTCTGGCTCTGGTGGTTGATCCGATGCTGGCGACCGGGGGGTCTATGATTGCGACCATCGACCTGCTGAAAAAAGCTGGCTGCCAGAGTATTAAAGTCCTGGTGCTGGTTGCCGCACCGGAAGGGATCGCCGCTCTGGAAGCTGCGCACCCGGACGTTGAGCTGTACACCGCCTCGGTGGATCAGGGGCTCAATGATAAAGGCTACATCATCCCGGGGCTCGGTGATGCGGGCGACAAGATATTTGGTACGAAATAAGTTATTAGCCGACTGAGAAGTCGGCTTTTTTTTGCTCGTCATACTTCAGGCTGCGGATGCGTTGGCTGTGCCTGTTCACCCTGAGCGCATAATTATCTGTGCCTCCGGGGCTTACGGATTGGCCGCCTTTCTGCAACCCGAATTATGCAGAGCAAAAGGTTCTGTTTAACACAACATCACAAACACCTTTGAGAGGATCACATTCATGACCCGTCGTGTCATCGGGGTAAGCGAACGTCCGCCATTGCTGCAGACGATTCCCCTGAGTTTCCAGCATCTGTTTGCCATGTTTGGTGCCACCGTTCTGGTGCCTATTCTGTTCAAGATCAACCCGGCAACAGTGCTGCTGTTCAATGGCATAGGGACTTTGCTGTATTTATTTGTCTGTAAAGGGAAGATACCCGCCTACCTCGGCTCAAGTTTTGCGTTTATTTCTCCGGTGCTGTTGCTGTTGCCGATGGGGTATGAAGTGGCGCTGGGCGGCTTTATTGCCTGTGGTCTGTTGTTTTGTCTGGTGGCGCTGATTGTTAAGAAAGCCGGGATTGGCTGGATTAACGTGATGTTCCCTCCGGCGGCAATGGGCGCAATTGTAGCCGTTATCGGGCTGGAGCTGGCGGGTGTGGCGGCGAACATGGCGGGGTTGCTGCCTGCTGATGGCGCTGCGGTGGATTCCACCACCATTACCATTTCGCTGGTGACGCTGGCCGTGACTATTCTCGGTTCCGTATTGTTCCGCGGCTTCCTGGCGATTATCCCGATCCTGATTGGCGTGCTGGTGGGTTATGCGCTGTCGTTCTTCATGGGCGTGGTGAATGTTTCTGCCATTGAAAACGCGCACTGGTTCGCGCTGCCAACCTTCTATACGCCACGTTTTGAATGGGTCGCTATCCTCACGATCCTGCCTGCGGCGCTGGTTGTTATTGCCGAACACGTCGGGCATCTGGTTGTGACGGCAAACATTGTGAAGAAAGATTTGCTGCGTGATCCTGGCCTGCACCGTTCGATGCTGGCTAACGGCCTGTCGACCGTGTTATCCGGTTTTTTTGGTTCAACGCCAAACACCACGTATGGTGAAAATATCGGCGTCATGGCCATCACCAAGGTCTACAGTACCTGGGTGATCGGCGGCGCGGCTATCCTCGCCATTCTGCTTTCCTGTATCGGCAAACTGGCGGCGGCAATCCAGGCCGTTCCGGTGCCCGTGATGGGGGGCGTTTCTTTGCTGCTGTACGGCGTGATTGGCGCATCCGGTATCCGCGTGCTGATTGAATCGAAGGTTGATTACAACAAAGCGCAGAATCTGATCCTGACGGCGGTGATCCTGATTATCGGTGTCAGTGGCGCGAAGATCCACATTGGTGCGGCAGAGCTGAAAGGTATGGCGCTGGCAACGATCGTGGGCATTTTCCTGAGTCTGTTGTTCAAAGTGATCGAGATTTTCCGTGGTGAAGAACAGATCATTGATGTTGATGATGAGCGGGAAAATCCGCCGGTCTGATCCGGGCGTTTTTAAGTCAATCCCTGACCGGCGGGCGCATAACCCGCCGGTCGGGTGCTCGGATCGCAAGCGGTTGCACCGGGCACAGTTCATTTCACCGCGGATCCTTGCTAGAATTCGGCAGTTCTTTTTTTTGACGTGACAACATCTGCGGTCATCATGCCGCTTTGGTTGAGGTGCTTCTGAATACGCCGGCACAGCTTTCCCTGCCACTTTATCTTCCCGATGATGAAACCTTTGCCAGTTTTTATCCGGGGGAAAACCCTTCTCTGCTTTCTGCCATTCAGAGCGCATTGCATCAGGAACACGGCACCTATATTTATTTCTGGTCACGCGAAGGCGGTGGCCGCAGCCATTTGCTGCATGCGGCTTGTGCTGAATTATCACAACGCGGTGAAGCGGTCGGTTATGTGCCGCTGGATAAACGCGCTTATTTTGTGCCTGAAGTCCTGGACGGTATGGAACATCTGGCGCTGGTTTGTATCGACAATATTGAAGGCATTGCCGGTGATGATGAATGGGAGGCGGCTGTTTTTCATCTCTATAACCGCATTCTTGAAACGGGTCGTACGCGCCTGTTTATTACCGGCGATCGTCCTCCGCGTCAGCTGAATCTCAGTCTGCCGGATCTGGCCTCCCGTCTGGACTGGGGACAAATCTACAAACTTCAGCCGCTTTCCGATGAAGAAAAGCTTCAGGCATTGCAGTTGCGCGCTAAACTGCGCGGCTTTGAACTGCCGGAAGACGTGGGCCGTTTTCTGCTTAAGCGTCTCGACCGGGAAATGCGTACGCTGTTTATGACCCTTGATCAGCTCGATCGCGCTTCTATTACGGCGCAGCGGAAATTGACAATCCCGTTTGTGAAAGAAATTCTCGGGCTGTAACGGGAAGGAATGTCCGGGTTCGTTAGCTGAACCCGAACGGAAAGCGGGGGGTTATAAAATCTCTTTCACCTGCTCCGGCGGACGCCCTAAACGCGCCTTGCCGTTGGCTACCACAATCGGACGTTCAATCAGCCGCGGGTGATCAGCCATTGCCTGTAAAAGCGCGTCCTCGCTCAGATGAGCATCCTTCAGATTCATGTCCTTGTAAATTTGCTCGCCCTTACGCATCAGTTCGCGTGCTGAGCTAAAGCCCAGCAGCCCGAGCAGTTCCTTAAGCTTATCCACAGACGGCTGCGTTTCCAGATATAAAATCACTTCCGGTTCAATGCCTTCTGCTTCCAGCAATTTCAGGGTTTCGCGGCTCTTTGAACATGCCGGATTATGATAGATTGCGACATCGTGTTGCATAAGATTTCCTCCATTCTGGCCCTGGGATCAGCCTTTCTGATACTGACGGAACCGTTGCTGTAACTGACGAAGCTGATCGATTCGTGCATCGTAACGGGCCTGTTCCAGACTGCCTAATTTTTGTAATGCGCTGGCATTGCTCAGCATCTCAATCGCCTGATCCAGACGTCCGACTAACGCCATGCTTTCTGCCCGGGCAGCCAGTTCCTGCGCACGCAGTCCTTGTGCCGCAGCGGCCTGAGACAACAAATCCCAGCCATTCGGATCGCCCGGATAATTAAAAGTATAGCGGTTGAGAATTTTCATGGCATTGGCGGGTTTGGCGCCCTCAAGGTAGGCGTTGGCCAGGTTGAGTTGCAGCACGGCGTTGGAACTACTGGCCGCACCGGCCTGTTCCAGACGCGCAATCGCCTGCGGTGCACGTTTGCTGTCGATATCATTATCGGTGGCTAAATCCAGCAACCATTCATTGCCCGGATACTGTATCAGCAACTGATCCAGTAAGGTCCGTGCCTGATCATTCTTCTTGGCTTTGTAAAATTGCAATGCACGGCCATATTTTGCCGCCAGTTGTTCACGGATATTGCCGTTACTCAGTTTTTGCAGATAGTCATCTGACAACGGGAAACTCTCGGAACCGTACATGCCCAAAATGCGCACTTTTGCCATCAGATAATCTTGTGAGGATTGCACAATCGGGTGCGGCATCTGGTTGGCGCGGTTACGGATATCGGCCAGGCGGCTGTCGGGAAGGGGGTGGGTCAGCAGCATTTCCGGCGGACGGGTCGAGTAACTTGCCTGATCCGCCAGTTTTTGCAGGAAGGCTGGCATAGCCTGCGGATCAAAACCGGAACGCTGTAAGACCTGAATGCCGATACGGTCAGCTTCCTGCTCATTGCCCTGCGTGAAACTGATCATGCCCTGTTGCGTGCCGGCCAGGGTACCGGTCAGTGCCGCCATGCCCATTTGCGGGCTGGCCATTGCCAGAAGAATCGACCCCAGCGCGCCCACCCAGGTGAGCGGGGCGTTACGTTGCTGGTCTTCCATCGCACGCGCCAGATGGCGCTGGGTTACGTGGGAAATTTCGTGCGCCATGACGGAGGCCAGCTGGCTTTCGTTATCGGTGTAACGGAACAGCGAAGAGTGAAGCACAACATTGCCGCCAAAAAAGGCAAAGGCGTTCAGCTCATCGTTATTAACGATGAAAAAATGGAACGGGGTGCGTACGGAATAGGCATGCGCCACCAGCCGTTGCCCCAGTTCGTTGATATACTGATTGAGCAGCGGATCGTTAATCAGCGGCGTGCTGGCGCGCATCTGACGGACATAAAAATCGCCCATCTGTAATTCCTGATTAATACTGAGCGTGCCGCCTGCGGTAGTGCCGATGTCCGGTAACTGGTCGCTCACCGGCGGAGCTAAGGGCGAGTTAATGCTTTTTGCGGGACCCGCGGGAGTTGACCAGAATGAACTGTCATCTGCACCGGCGGGCAGTATGGAACCCGCGAGCAGGCTACCCAGACACAGGGCAATCACTCTTTTTTTCAACCGCATAACCATAAACATTTGCTTCCCAATAAGTTAACCGCGATACCGATGAGCTTTACGAGCCTTTCTTTCGCGAACAGTCAGCCAGACTGTTATTTTCTTGCGCTTTTCTCTGCGCCGGTCTCTATAGTAGCTATCCGCGTGAGAGTTTAAAACACTCCGAAGCTACAGTTGTGTGACAACGAACTTTTTAAATAGTTACTTGTGTCTGAGCGCGCAGGGAACGAACAGCGCGCATATGCCGGACCCGAAATTACAGGAGCGTTTTCTTGATGTTGGATATGTTATTACAGTGGTATCGCCGTCGCTTTACGGATCCGCAGGCTATTGCGCTGCTGGCTATTCTGGTCGCAGGGTTCTGCATTCTCTATTTTCTCAACGGCATCCTTGCGCCGCTTCTGGTGGCGATGGTGCTCGCCTATTTGCTGGAATGGCCGACGGTTCGCCTGCAACATGTCGGGCTTTCCCGCACACTGTCGGTCAGCGTGGTGCTGATTATTTTCGCCGGGATTTTACTGCTCGGCATGTTCGTCATTGCACCGGTGACCTGGCAGCAGGGCGTGAACCTGATGACCGATTTACCGAGCATGCTGAACCGCTTTTATGATTTCGCCGCGACATTGCCGAAACGTTATCCTGCGCTGGTGGATGCGGGCATCATCGACATGATGGCAGAAAATATGCGCAGCAAATTATCCGGTCTGGGTGAATCAGTGGTGAAATATTCACTGGCCTCGCTGGTCGGTTTACTGACGCTGGCGATTTACCTGATTCTGGTACCGATGATGGTCTTCTTCCTGCTTAAAGATAAAGAGCAGATGCTGAATGCCGTGCGTCGCATACTGCCACGCGATCGTGGACTGGCCGGACAGGTCTGGGTGGAGATGAATCAGCAGGTCACCAACTATATCCGCGGCAAAGTGCTCGAGATGATTATCGTCGGTGTGGCCACTTATCTGGTGTTTTGGGTGATGGATCTGCATTATTCGCTGCTGCTGGCGGTGCTGGTCGGTGTATCGGTTCTGATTCCGTATATCGGCGCAATGCTGGTGACTATTCCGGTGGTCATTGTCGCGATGTTCCAGTGGGGACTGGGCGCGGATTTCTGGACGCTTTTTGTCGCCTATCTGGTGGTACAGGGTCTGGACGGGAATGTGATTGTGCCGTTGTTGTTCTCAGAAGCTGTTAATCTGCATCCGCTGGTGATTATTCTTTCTGTCGTGGTGTTTGGCGGTTTGTGGGGATTCTGGGGGGTATTCTTTGCAATACCGCTGGCGACGCTGGTCAAAGCTGTGGTTCACGTCTGGCCGGATGAATCACTGAACGAAACCCGGTGATTTATTATGCTGAGCGTATCCAATAAAAAAAAGCGCGTCTGCGCTTTTTTTGTATCCACACTCTGACCGTTTCGGTTATTTACCGCTCAGGTAGGCCATCACGATGTCATGGTGATTAGTGGTTTTGAAATCGTCGAACACTTTCTCGACTTTGCCATTGCCATCGAGCAGGAAGCTGATGCGATGAATGCCATCGTAGGTTTTACCCATAAAGGATTTTTCACCCCAGACGCCAAACTGTTCACAGACCTGATGATCTTCATCGGACAGTAAAGTGAAGTTCAGCAGTTCTTTCTCAGCAAAACGCGACAGCTTTTCCGGCTTATCGGTGCTGATCCCCAGCACTTCAACGCCGGCACTTTTTAACTGATCCATGTTATCGCGCAGTCCGCAGGCTTGTACGGTACAACCCGGGGTCATGGCTTTAGGATAGAAATAGACCAGGACTTTCTGTCCCTGGAAGTCGGCCAGATTAATTTGTTCACCGTCTTGGTCGGGCAAACTAAATTGCGGCGCAGGGTCACCGGCTTTCAGTGGGCTCATTGTCTTTCTCCATATCTCTTAGCGATTACTGCAGTTTATCTTCATTCTCAGAATAACTAACGACATTAATACTGCCTTGCGCTTTCAGTTCTGTACATAGCTGATGAAACGCCTGCTCAATAATTGCCGCATCAGTGTTGGCTGCGCTGTGCGCCGTAATTTGAATCGATAACTGCGCCGGTGTGTTGGCATCTGCCGGGCGGGTTTTGGAGGCAAGTTCGGCGATATTCATCTGATGCGTATCGAACAAATCGGTAAAACGCTCGATCAGATGCGCTGAGTCTTTCACTTCCACTTTCACCCAAACCGTAGCAGGCATGGGCGGACGTTCATGTGCGCTGGTTCGCTTCATCACGATTAATAATTCCAGCTCTGCGCCTTTTTGCGGCAGGGTGGATTCAATCAGCGTAATCGCATTCCAGCTACCGGAAAGCAACATGATAAACGTAAACTCATCACCGAGCATCGCAAGACGGCTGTCTTCAATATTACAGCCGCAGCTGCTGACCTGGCGGGTTATGGTGTTGACGATGCCCGGGCGATCAGCACCTAACGCGGTGATCACGAGATAATGTTGTTGTGGCTGCGGCAAAATAGGTCTTCCTGTCGTGCTTGGGAGTATTCCCAAGGTAAACATAAAAAAAACCGCCGGACAAGCGGTTACCGCTCGTTGATTGCTTGCTTTTGCAGGGGTGTCAAAAGTACCATGAGTGACCTGTTTGTGGAGGGGAAGGTCAATGTTTACGGGAAGTATTGTTGCACTGGTTACGCCGATGGACACCAAAGGTGCTGTCGATCGCGCGAGTCTGAAAAAACTGATTGATTATCATGTGTCCAGTGGTACTGCGGCGATCGTTTCCGTTGGCACGACCGGCGAGTCGGCCACGTTGAGCCATGAAGAGCACGGTGACGTGGTCTTACAGACGCTGGAACTGGCTGATGGACGCATCCCTGTTATCGCAGGTACCGGCGCAAACGCGACCGCTGAAGCGATTTCTCTTACGCAACGTTTTGAAAAAAGTGGCGTTGTTGGCTGCCTGACAGTCACGCCTTATTACAACCGTCCGACGCAGGAAGGTCTGTATCAGCACTTCAAGGCCATCGCTGAAAATACCTCTCTGCCGCAAATTCTCTACAACGTGCCGTCACGTACCGGCTGCGATATGTTGCCGCAGACCATCGCGCGTTTAGCAAAATTGAAGAATATTGTTGCTGTTAAAGAAGCAACAGGGAACTTAAGTCGCGTTAGTCAGATCCAAGTGCTGGTTGATGATGAAGATTTCATTCTGCTGAGCGGCGATGACGCCAGCGGTCTGGACTTTATGCAACTTGGTGGTAAGGGCGTTATTTCCGTCACGGCTAACGTAGCTGCCCGTGAAATGGCCCAACTTTGTGAGCTGGCTGCGCTTGGCAACTTTGCCGAAGCGCGTCGCCTGAATCAGCGCCTGATGCCTTTGCATCAGAATTTGTTTGTAGAAGCAAACCCAATCCCGGTGAAATGGGCCTGTAAGGCACTGGGCTTGATGGCAACCGATACGATGCGTCTGCCTATGACGCCGTTAACAGATGCTGCCCGTCCGGTCGTGGAAGAAGCATTAAAAAGCGCCGGTTTGCTGTAACTCTTAGGAAGATTTGATGGCCTCTTTATTTGACAAGAACAGTTTCCAGATGACCCGATTGCAGAAAACGGCCGTGGCGAAAGTGGTCGGGGTTTCCCTGATCATGCTGCTCGCTGCCTGTTCAAGTGATCAACGTTACAAACGCCAGGTGAGTGGCGATGAAGCCTACCTGGATGCGTCAGGTTTGCATGAGCTGAAAGCGCCGGTCGGGATGATTCTGCCTGTGCAGAACGGAACATACGAGGTTCAGGCAGGCTCAATGCAGGGCGCGGTGGGCAAACAGCTCGACATCCGTCCTCCTTCCCAGCCACTGGCGCTGCTGAATGGTTCTCAGACGCAGTTCTCTGGTGACAGCAGTACCGTATTGTTGGAAAACACCGCGCAGAACCGTGACCTGTGGAATAACGTCGTGAAAGCCGTTGAGCAAAATAACTTCAAAATTGCCAACCGTGATGACGCTAACCAGACGCTCACCACTGATTTCATTGACTGGAATCGTGCGGATGAAGACTTCCAGTATCAGGGACGTTATCAGGTTAGCGTGAAACAGCAGAGCTACCAGTTAGCGCTGACGGTGAAAACGCTTGAGCTGAAACAACAGGATAAAGCTGTGACGTCTTCCGCTGAAATCCAGCGTTATAACAGCCAGATGATGAACTCCATCACGGCGAGTCTGGATAAAGTGCAGCAGGATACGCAGGCGCGTCTCGACAACCGTCGTGTTGGTGAGATTGACGTTCAGAGCGGCGCAGATGATACCGGCCTGCCGGTGCTGATTGTCCGTGAGAACTACGGTGTTGTGTGGGATCGCCTGCCAAATGCCCTGGCAAAAGCTGGCATGAAAGTGACCGACAGCAGCCGTCCGCAAGGCACATTGTCTGTGACCTACAAACCGCTGAATGACGATGCATGGCAGACACTGGGTGCGAAAGATCCGGGCCTGACTTCCGGTGATTACAAACTTCAGGTTGGCGATCTCGACAACCGCAGCAGCTTGCAGTTCCTTGATCCGAAAGGACATGCTCTCAGCCAGTCGCAGAACGATGCGATGGTGGCGGTCATGCAGGCCGCGTTTAGCCAGAGCAGCGCAAAATAATACCAAGGGGCTCCGGCCCCTTTTTACATCTGTTTTTTCCACTGGAGTAAGTAAAGATGCAAAAGTTAGCTGAGTTGTATCGCGGCAAGGCGAAAACCGTCTACACCACCGAAAACCCGGACCTTCTGGTACTGGAGTTCCGTAACGATACGTCAGCACTGGATGGTCAGCGTATTGAGCAGTTCGACCGTAAAGGTATGGTTAACAATAAATTTAACCATTTCATCATGGCTAAGCTGGAAGAAGCCGGTATTCCAACCCAAATGGAACGCCTGCTGTCTGACACCGAAGTGCTGGTGAAAAAACTGGATATGGTCCCGGTTGAATGCGTTATCCGTAACCGTGCTGCAGGTTCGCTGGTAAAACGTCTGGGCATTGAAGAAGGTCTGGAACTGAATCCGCCGTTGTTCGATTTGTTCCTCAAAAATGACGCCATGCATGACCCGATGGTCAACGAATCGTATTGCAAGACGTTTGGCTGGGTGAATGAAGAAAACCTCGCACGCATGAAAGAGCTGAGCTACAAAGCCAACGACGTGCTGAGCAAACTGTTTGATGACGCCGGTCTGATCCTGGTCGACTTCAAACTGGAATTCGGTCTGTTCAACGGTGAAGTGGTGCTCGGTGATGAGTTTTCTCCTGATGGCAGCCGCCTGTGGGATAAAGAAACCCTGAACAAAATGGACAAAGACCGTTACCGCCAGAGTCTGGGTGGCCTGATCGAAGCTTACGAAGAAGTCGCTCACCGTATCGGTGTGAAACTGGACTAAGCTGCGCATTATTTTTTTAGCCAGGCTGCGCAATCGTTTACGCAGTCTGCGCTGGCGCTAAACGGGGGGCGGATACCGCTTCCCGTTCTTTTATTTGCGTTTTATTTTTGTCTTCCTGCCCTGCTTTCTTTCATTTAATTCTGACTTCCCTAAAATTACGTCCCTTCGCGGATGGTATTAACCGCGTGTGCTGGCTAGTCTTACAAAAACAGTCTGGAGGTGATTATGCGTTGGCAAGGGCGTCGCGAAAGCGACAATGTAGAAGACAGACGCGGACAGGGAGCTAACAGCGGCGGTTTAGGTGGCGGAGGAATGCGCCTGCCGATCCGTGGCAAAAGCGGTATCGTGATCATCATCGTGGTGCTGGTCGCCGGGTATTACGGTATCGACCTGACGCCGCTGATTGATGGTGGTCAGTCCGGCGGCATGCAGCAACAAACACAATCACAATCCATCAGCCCGAAAGATGACGAGCAGGCAAAATTCACCTCGGTGATCCTTGCCTCGACAGAAGACACCTGGAAAGACATTTTCCAGAAGCAGGGCATGACTTATCGTGAGCCCAAACTGGTGATGTATCGCGGCGCGACCCGCACCGGGTGTGGTACCGGCCAGTCGGTAATGGGCCCGTTCTATTGCCCGGCGGACAGCACGGTCTATATCGACCTGTCTTTTTATCAGGAATTACAGGACAAGCTCGGGGCGGGGGGTGATTTTGCACAGGGCTACGTTGTGGCGCATGAAGTCGGCCATCACGTGCAGAATCTGCTGGGCACTGAACGCAAGGTTCGCCAGTTGCAACAGGGCGCATCGCAGGCTGTGGTAAACCAGCTATCGGTAAAAATGGAATTACAGGCTGACTGTTATGCCGGTGTCTGGGGACATGCGATGCAGCAGCAAAACGTTCTCGAAGAGGGTGACCTGCAAGAAGCGCTGGATGCCGCACAGGCCATCGGCGATGACCGGCTGCAACAGCAAAGTCAGGGGCGCGTGGTGCCGGACAGCTTTACCCACGGGACTTCCCGGCAGCGTTATACCTGGTTCAAACGCGGGTTTGATACCGGTAATCCTGACCAGTGTAATACCTTTGCCAGCCGCTGATTATGTGGCAGGAAGCGCTGGTTTGCTGCTAAAAACTGTTTAATAATCAGTGACTGATCCGGAGAGGTCTGCGGATCTCTCTTTCATTTTCATGTTGACCCGCTGGGAACGCCATGGCTTTTCTCGATCCAACGCTATTGATCTTACTTGTCTTCGCCGGTCTGGGCATTATCAGCCATAACAGCGCCGTCACCATCGCCATGTTTTTCCTCCTCACGGTGCGCATCACGCCGCTGAACAGCTTTTTTCCGTGGATAGAAAAATACGGTCTGACTCTCGGTATTATTATTCTCACCATTGGGGTAATGGCACCGATTGCCAGCGGAAAAATCAGCGCCAGTACCGTTGTACATTCTTTCCTCCACTGGAAATCCATCGTTGCCATTCTGGTTGGTGTGCTGGTGTCGTGGCTGGGCGGGCGTGGCCTGACGCTGATGGGCACGCAGCCGCATCTGGTGGCTGGCCTGTTAGTGGGCACCGTGCTGGGGGTGGCGTTATTTAAAGGCGTGCCGGTCGGGCCGCTGATTGCTGCCGGTCTGTTATCGATGATTATCGGGAAAACCTGAGATGTCTGCCACTTTGCTACAGCAACAGATGCAGCGGCTGGGCGTCCGGCGTTTGCTGGTGTTCAGTGGCGCAACGCAGTGGTGTGAGCAACAGGCGATTCTGTTTTCTGCACAAAGTGTGGGTGACTGGCTCTGGCTGAGCGATTCACCGCCTGACGGCGTCACTTCCTGTCCGCCTTCAGCGGCACATACGTTGCTCGGGCAGGATATTTTTCACGGTGTGTTTGATGCGCGTTATGGTCTGAATGTCGAGGCACTGGCGGCGTTTTCAGGCACATTAAAAGCCGGAAGCTGGCTGATTCTGCTGATACCGGAATGGCATTCCTGGCCTGACACGCCGGACGCGGACAGCCTGCGCTGGAGCGAGCAACCCCGGCCAATCCCCACTCCGCGTTTTATACGTCGTTTCCGGTCTTTCCTTGAGCAAGACTCTGGCATTACGATTTGCCGGCAGGGTCAGCCTTTAACTATTGCTCCTCTGCCTGCCGCACCCGACTGGCTGCCACCCGACGGCCAGCCAACCTCTGAGCAGTCCCAGATTTTAAAACAACTGATGCAGGCTCAGTCCGGCGTGTGGGTGCTGACCGCGCCGCGCGGGCGGGGGAAATCGACACTGGCGGGAATGCTGGTCAAACACTGGCCGGGTACCTGCCGGGTAACCGCACCGGCTAAAGCCTCTGCCAGCCAGATCCTTAATCAGCAAACAGACTCTGCCCGCTTTATCGCACCTGATGCATTGCTTGCCTTATGTCGCGAAGGCGCGGTAACCGGCGTTGACTGGCTGATCATCGATGAAGCTGCCGCCATTCCGGCCCCGATGCTGTCGGAAATTATCGCGGCTTTTCCGCGCGTGTTGCTCACCACCACGGTTCAGGGATATGAAGGCACCGGACGCGGATTCTTACTCAAATTCTGTGCGTCTTTGCCGCAGTGGCATGACCTGCGTCTGAACGCACCCATCCGCTGGTCATCATCCGACACGCTTGAGCCGTTTATCAGCGATTTATTACTGTTTGACGAGCATCTGCCGGTGGCCGGTGAGGCGCGCGGTACATCAGAAATTTTTCCGATTCATGCTGACGACTGGCCGAATGAACCGGTGCTGTTAGAGGATTTCTACGGCCTGCTGACCAGCGCACATTACCGCACGTCGCCGCTGGATCTGCGGCGTCTGCTGGATGCGCCGGGCATGACGTTCAGCGCCTCACGGCACAACAATACGTTGACCGGTGCGTTATGGCTGGTGGATGAGGGCGGCCTTAGCGCATCGCTGGCGCAGGAAGTCTGGGCCGGAAGACGGCGTCCGCGCGGGAATCTGGTGGCGCAGTCGCTTGCCGCGCACGCGGGGTTCCCGGAGGCTGCCGTCATGCGTTCACGGCGCATCAGCCGGATTGCCGTGCACCCGTTATTCCGTCGTCAGGGGATTGCCCGTCATTTATTGTTGACGCAGAAACGGCAGGCTCAGCAGGCGGGGCTGGATTTTCTGTCGGTCAGTTTTGGTTACACCACGGAGCTGGCTGCTCTGTGGCAGCAGACCGGATTCCGGCTGGTACGCATGAGTATGCACAAAGAAGCCAGCAGCGGGTGTTATGCTGCGATGGCGATATTACCGCTGAGTGCGGCGGGGAAGGCACTGGCGGACAACGCCGTGCATCAGCTTCAGCGGGACTGGCGCTGGCTGGCACCTCAGGTGGATTTAACTCTGCCGCTCAATATCGCTGCAGATACACAACCCGATGACGCCGACTGGCGCGAGCTGAGCGGATTTGCCTTCGCCCATCGTCCGCTGGAAAGCAGTTTACCTGCGCTCAGCCGTGTTTTGCTGCACAGTCATTTGCCGCTGACGGCGTTGCGTGCGTATTTGCAGCAAGGGAAAAGCGTGGCGGACATCGTACAACACTTGCGGCTTTCCGGGCGCAAAGCGCTGGTTTCGCGCTGGCGTGAGGAAACGCAGCAGATACTGAAAGAGGCGGGTATGGGCGGATAAGCCCCCGCTTTCATTGCAATAAATGGAAAGACTCGTTCAATAAAACCCGATTTCACTGACCGGCAGGCGGCGTATAGTGAACCCATTATTCGACAACGGGAGAGAGCAATGAGCTCAGAACAGATCATCGTCCGGCAGCCGGAGGAAAGGGCTAATCAGCTGATTTTATTGTTTCATGGCGTAGGCGATAATCCAATTTCAATGGGGGAAATCGGTAAATTTTTCGCTGTTTCATTTCCGCAGGCGCAGGTGATCAGCGTCGGCAGTCCGGATATCTGTGATTTTGGCCGGGGCTTCCAGTGGTTCTCAGTTCAGGGTGTGACTGAGCAAAACCGTCAGCCGCGTGTCGATGCCGCAATGCCAGTTTTTGTGCAGATTGTGCGTGACTGGCAGCAAAAAACCGGTGTCCCGCCGGAACACACCACATTAGTCGGTTTCTCGCAGGGCACCATCATGGCGCTGGAATCAACGAAAGTAGAAGAGCATCTGGCGTCGCGTATTATCGCGTTCAGCGGACGTTTCTCAACGCTTCCGGAAAAACCGATTGCCGCCGGTACGGTCGTGCATTTCATTCATGGGGAGCAGGATCCGGTGATTAATCCGTTCCAGTCGAAAAGTGCGGCAGAACGTCTGAAATCATTAGGTTGTGAATGTACGCTCAATCTTCAGCCGGGCATGGGCCACGGGCTGGATTCGCATATGATTAATACGGCGATAGCGCATTTGAAAAACTACGAGCCGAAATCACATCAGCATTAATTTTTCGCGACTTTAATAAAAAATGCCCCCGGCTGTATCACAACCGGGGGCGTTTTTTTATGGCTGACTGAGGGTGATTATGTGGGGAGGTGATCAATTCTGGACTGCAATCCCAATCAACTGATCGCGTTTAAACACCTTTTAATCGCCGATAAACAGAGTGTCAAACACCCCCGGCGTGTTTCTTTTCCCAGGCAGACAAAAGAAAATCGAGTTTCTTTTATGCCATCCCTTTCTTTTCTAATAACTCATTGAGACAAAACACCTTTAAATCAAATCCATAAACTAAATTGCAAAAGCAAAATCAAGCGCGGTATTTGCTTTTCTCAAAGGAGAACGCGGATAGGCGACCGTTAACGTCATTGTTCCTATATGCAGTGCGCACAATTCTACTCAGAGCGCGGGCCACCTTGCTAAGCGCTGCCACTTCTCTGGCGTGTAGGGTCCGTCAGGTCTTGTTCTTCACCAGTGACAGATGCCCCCTTTTTAACATCTCCATGCAATCGCAGAATTTGTGCCCTCTCACTTTCTGGAAGCATTGCAAACGCAGAGATTGATTCAATGCCTCTGAGCGCGTTAATGATGCCTGTAATTCCATGCTGAACTATTGCGAGGGCGAGCTGATGCCGCTGGTCCTTAGTCATGACGCTGAGAACGCTAGCAAGCTGATCGTCGCAAAATATGGCCGTTCTCTGTCCTCAGTTCGGCATTAGCGACCGCCTTGGCTGGGAGCTTATCAGCCAGTCCGGTGGCCAGTCTGGAAGACAGCAGCAGAATTTATTTTAGTAAAAATATTCACCGTAAAGGGGCCGGATTATTCCGGCCTTTTTTTATTTAAATCAATACTCCCTCCGTTACTGAATTTTCAGGCTGTACAAAAATTGACGCTAATTTGACTTAGGGGTAGTTTAATTCCACTGCGAAAGCAGCAGGTTAGCCAGCATGTTTCGCGCTGGCTCTCTCTTTAAAATGGAGTTTAAAACTATGGCTATTCCAGCTTATCTATGGCTCAAAGACGACGGCGGCGCGGACATTCGCGGCTCTGTCGACGTTGCGGGCCGTGAAGGCAGTATCGAGATCCACGGCCTGCATCATGGCGTCAGTATTCAAACCGACAACGCCACGGGAAAGGCTACAGCGACCCGCGAACACGCCCCTTATCTTTTCAGCAAAGAGATCGACGCTTCCAGCCCCTATCTGTACAAGGCCATAACCACAGGCCAGAAACTGAAATCCGCTGAGGTTAAATTTTATCGCATTAATGACGCGGGTCAGGAAGTGGAATACTTCAGCGCCATGATGGAGAATGTAATGGTCGTAACGGTTGGGCCGATGATGTATGACGTCAAATCCCAGTACGGCGAAGCCAGAAATCATCTTGAAATGATTGAGCTTGTTTACGAAAAAATCCCCTGGCGTTATGTGGATGGAAATATTATCCACTCAGACAGCTGGAACGAACGCGCGACGGCATAAGGGATTATTACCTATGGCATGGAAATATGAGCAAAGCACAGGCAGGTTGTACTATGGCAGCGAGCTGGTCGAGACCGGCTACTCCGGTAGCCTGACTAATAAAAATAACCCTGACCGCCAGCAGGTTAAAGGGATGGGGCCGCTCCCCCGTGGTACTTATCGCATCGCGGGCCATTCTCGTTCAAAAGGCCCCGCTACCATTATTCTGGAGCAAACTTCGGGGGATTCCTTTGGCCGTTCTGCCTTCCGTATTCATGGCGAACGCAAGGACAAGCCTGCGGGATTCGCCTCTGAAGGTTGCATCATAATGTCCCCAGCGACACGCTGGCGGATAATCAGCGTAGGCGGGACGCTGGAGGTCGTAAGATGAGGCGGTTAATCCTGCTGCTTTTGTTGTCAGGTATGGCGGCCAGTTCAATGGCTGCCACCATCAACTGGCCCGACGCTTTGAAGGGAATTGCAGCCGGAGAACAGTACTGGCTTGATAAGGCCCCCGAACTCGCCAAAGTTGCGAACGTGCAGCAATCGCAAGCGCTCGAGGACGCTTTATCGTCTGCGCTGTCGAGTAACACCGAAGGCGCGCTGAAGGCTCTGGTCGTGCTGGATTCCCGGGACTGGCCTCATTTCGTTGGGACAGACCTCGTTTGCATGGGACCCATTAACAAACAATCGGCTGAGATAGAGACCTTTTATCAGCGAACCCGTCTGGCCCTGCTGGGGACGGACAAAGGAGCGACCTGTCTGTGGATCCTTGAAGCGACATACGAAGAATGGAAAGCAGACAACGCCCGCAAGGTTAAGTAATATTATCCCCTGAAGTACAAAGCCCGGTCGGCTGACCGGGCTTTCCTCACGTTCCACCCCCATTGATTTCCCGTGTTAATTCTCCTTAGTCGCTGAACCCCCTCAGCCACTTTCGCACGTCTTCAGCTCGCACAATACCCCTACTTGTTAACGTGGCTTTCGCCACCCGATATCCGCAACGGCCTGACCGATTCCCTGGCGAACGGTAGCACCTACCGGGAGTTCGTTAATAACCTGCAGCCGGTACTGGAGGCGAAAGGCTGGATAGGGAAAGGTCTGGTGGCTGACCCGGAGACCGGAGAACTCCAAGGTAAGCAGCTGACGCCGCGCCGGTTACAGACCATTTTTGACACGAATATTCAATCCAGTTACAACGCCGGACGCTATCAACAGCAGATGGCCAACGTGGTCGACCGGCCTTATCTGGAACGCGTGGCCGTGATGGACACCCACACCCGCCCGAAGCATGCTGCGCTAAACGGCTTCACGGCCCGGGCAGACGACCCGGTCTGGGAATACTTGTACACCCCTGACGGGTACGGCTGCCGCATTCGCGCCCGCTCCCAGTCCGACGTGGACAAGTACGACCTCAACGTGCAGAGCAGCGACCCGCTATTTCGCCAGCGTAATTGACTAAGCACACACAAACGCGCTGTAATCCCCGCTAGCCAGTTAAACCACAAGATGATAATGGTTAATAACGATCAATTTATTGGTATTGATCGGTGATGCCGATCAGTTGTTTTTGAGAGGTTTATCAGGTGCGGGGTTTAATGACGTTACAATCAATTCTGGACAGTCCAAAAAAGGCATTTTATAGGTCGTTAGACAGTCCAGAAATGAGCGCAAAACAGTCCAGAAAATTTCGCCGCGCTACAATTATTTGCGGTTCTTACGCATGAAATCATCCATGAAGTTCGTCAGCTTTTCGGCTGCCGGCAGCGACAGGGCGTTGTAGATAGAGGCACGGATACCGCCAATCGCGCGGTGACCCGCCAGGCCGGAAAAGCCAGCTTCATGGCTCTCTGCCAGGAATTTTTTCTCCAGGTCCGCATCAGGCAATTTAAAGGCCACGTTCATAGATGAACGGTCTGCTTTGCTGCTCCAGCCATTGTAGAAGCCGTTGCTGTTGTCGAGCATCGCGTACAACAGTTCCGCTTTATGGCGGTTGGTCTGTTCCATATTTTCCAGACCGCCAACATCGTTGAGCAACCAGCGGGTGACCAGCAGTACAACGTAAATCGCAAACACCGGCGGCGTATTGAGGTTGGAATGGGATTCAACCTGACGACGGTAGTTCAGGAATGACGGCAATTCATCTGAAGATGCTTTCACGACGGTATCGTGCACCAGTACGATGGTGACGCCTGCCGGGCCGATGTTTTTCTGTGCGTGGGCGTAGATCACGGAGAATTTGTTCGCATCGCACGGTTTGGACAGAAAATCAGAAGACATATCGCAGACACGGGGCACATCGTCGCGGCCGAGAACGCGCTGGAACTGTAATCCTTCCACCGTTTCGTTAGAGACATAATGCAGATACGGCGCATCAGGCGAGAATGCCAGCTCTTCGTCCGCAGGCAGACGGTTAAATCCGCAGGACTCACCGCTCCACAGGACTTTTACCGGCCCTTCGCGACGCGCTTCGGTGACGACTTTACTGCTCCAGTAACCGGTATCCAGATATTCGGCGGCGTGCTTCTGGCCGCGTAACAGGGTCATCGGCACCATCGAAAACTGCTGCGTTGCACCGCCCTGCAGGAACAGGATATGGAAGTCTTTCGATAACCCGAGCAGGGCCCGGATGTTGTTTTCTGTTTCCTGCACAATGGCGGCAAACCAGTCTGAACGGTGGCTGATACCCAGTATCGACAGCCCCACCTCCGGCACTTCTTTTATTGCAGCTTCAACCTGAGTGAGCACGGTTTCCGGCAATGCACCAGGTCCACCGGAGAAATTCAGAGCGTTACGTGAAATCATATTTATTCTTGTCCTTTAAACGCATCAGCAGAGATGTTGGTGTGCGCCAGGGCACGGGATAGCAGCAACTCGCGGCATGCTGTTTTAACTTTATTCATGTGGATTTGTTTGTGCGGGAACATCACTTCCAGATCCATCGCATGTACCACCATGGCCGGATCGATTTCAAACACCAGCAACCTGCCGTCCGGCGTTTCACTGCAATCAATGCCCAGATAATCAAGTTGCGTGGCGTCATAAATCGCTTGCAGCGCCTGTTGATGGCGCGTCGCAAATGCCCGGAAGTTGTTCAGAAATGCCGCTTCTTCTTCGCGTTTTTGAATGTCTTCGTACATGAAAGCGTTCACGTAATGCACCATCCAGTGGGATGAAATCGCCATATGACAGGCATAAGGCACGCCGTCGATCAACGAAATTCGGTACTTACGGAACTGGCCGTCTTTATTGCTGTAATCAATAAACTGCGACAGGAAATAATCTTCAACCTGCACGCGGGTCAGATAGTCCGCGAGTGTTTTCTGACAGGTAATTTTTTCCAGACCGTGGCCGCCGTGCGAACCGGCAGGACGCAGGATCACCGGATAGTGGCTTTCAGGCAACGCATCGTGCAGCGTGGTTTCTCCGGCGGCGACGGCCGATAAAGTGGCAAATGTCACCGCATGCGCCTGTGCAATGGCTAAACCGGCTTTGTTTTGCAACAACCGGCTGGCAGTGTGGCGCTCAGAATTCGGGATATGTTGTGGCGCATTGATAACAGGCACCGGCCAATGTTGCGTGACATTCTCAAGTTGCTGCAACAGGAACAAATTTTCAGTGGTGGCGCTGATGCCGACCATCATTAAATCGTGCTCAGGGATCGGGGCTTCAAACGGGGCTTCTTGCGTAATGTAGTAATAAATCAGCTCGATATCGCTGTTTTCCAGCAGGCAATCCAGCGGTACGTTCGCAGAAAGCGTACCGGGCACCATCAGTATCAGTAAGCGTAATGTTGCCGGTTGTCGCGCGGCACGAAGGGTATAGACCTGCTGCATCGCCAGTGCCTGATTCTGAATAGTCAGACCCAGTTCAGTGCGTTGCAGACACAGCATGACGGTAGAAAGATTCATCCACAATACGGCGTCATCAGGGGATTGCTGCGCACGGGTGATCAGCACCTGCGCAATGTCAGACCATTCTTCGCCTGCGATGCTCATGCGTAAAAACGGAGCCAGACCCAGAAATTGCGAGGCGTCGAAGCGTTCAGGCACTGCGTGGTCCGCCCGGGAAATAGGTAATGTTTGCAAAGGACTTGCTCTCTCCATGCATCAGTTTCATGTCGCATGATAATGGCAGGAGAGAAAGTCAATCGGCGGAGAATCGCTAGATTATCCGCCGACTAATATTGATTAACGATGAGAGGCTGACGGGGCGTTACTTTTTCTTTGGCCAGTCGTCATCTTTATCCCACTCGGCATTATTGTCGCGATGCGGCGGGATTTCAGGTTTGTCTTTCAGGAACTTTTTCACATCAACGCGGTTCAGCTCTTTGATACCGCTGATGAACATGCCGACCAGAATGATCAGAACGATCCACCAGTAATCTTTAATCCACTCCATGGTGTACTCCTTAAAGGGGTGAGGGGGCGATAAATCGCGGGAAAAGGGTGTCTATTTGCCCGGCTAACCAGTCTGCGGCAGCCACGTCTTTTCCGGTCCAGGCGCTGAGTAAGACCTGCGGCGTGAGCTGTTTTTCACATTCCGCCGCCAGCGGCTGGTAGCTCAGATGCCAGGGTTCGACAGCCACGCCGCCGCGGTCTTCGGCATACGGGCGGTAAAAACCAAACTCTGCCATATGCGCTGACATCCATTGGTTCAGCGGATAAAAATACCCGTCTTGCTCATATTCCCACGGCTCCAGTTGCAGCGTTTTACCTGCCGGAAGCAATGAAGGATCATACACATCCAGATCACTGCCCCAGTGGTGACGGCTGGCGCCCGGCAGTGCAGACCAGCGTAAAATCAGCTCACAACGTTCTGCGGTCGTCAGTGCACGGATATCTACCGGCTGGCTGTTCTTATCTAATACTGGTCGTTCGCCGCGAAATTTGCCATTCCAGATGGTCAGTTGCCGATCGAAATCACGAAAGGTACTGGCCGGTTGTAAGTCAAAACCAGCCTCACGGGCTGCCTGATGCATTTTTTCAAATGCGTGTGCCGCCTCTTTCTGCAACCGGTGTGGCCCTTCACCCAGCGTCACCAGATGTGCAACGGAGCGCCCGGTCAGCATCTCGTGATCGATCATGCGACTAACTGTTCCATGATGCGCTGATACATGCGGCTGAGCACCTGCAGATCGGCGGCATGGACGCATTCATTGATCTTGTGGATAGTGGCGTTGACCGGCCCGAGTTCGACCACCTGCGCCCCCATCAGTGCGATAAAACGCCCGTCTGAAGTACCGCCGGTAGTTTGCAGTTCCGGCGTGATTTCGCTGTAATGACGCACCGCATTGACCACCGCATCCACCAGCGCACCGCGTGATGTCAGGAAGGGCTGGCCGGAAACCACCCAGTTCAGGGTGTATTGCAGGTTATGCCGGTCCAGCAGTTCTGCCACGCGCTGTTTGATAATGTCATCGGTCAGCTCGGTGCTGAACCGGAAGTTGAACTGCACATACAGTTCGCCCGGAATGACGTTGTTGCTGCCGGTGCCCGCGTTGATATTGGCGATTTGCATGCTGGTCGGCGGGAAGAATTCGTTGCCGTTATCCCACACGGTAGCGACCAGTTCGTTCAGTGCCGGCATGGCGCGGTGCACCGGATTATCTGCCAGATGCGGATACGCGACGTGTCCCTGAACGCCATGGACATGCAGATTGGCAGTCATGGAGCCACGGCGGCCATTTTTCACGATATCGCCGACGCGCGTGGTACTGGAAGGCTCACCTACCAGACAGTAATCAAGGCGTTCATTGCGCGCCATTAACGCATTCACTACTTTCACGGTGCCGTTAACGGCGCTGGCCTCTTCATCAGAAGTAATGAGAAAAGCCAGACGCCCCTGATGGCGGGGATTGGCGGCGACAAAACGCTCCGCTGCCACCACCATTGCCGCCAGGGAACCTTTCATATCTGCTGCACCGCGACCATACAACATGCCGTCGCGCAGCGTGGGCTCAAACGGGCCGGTGACCCAGAGTTTGTGATCGCCGGTCGGGACGACATCGGTATGTCCGGCAAATGCCAGCGTTTTACCTTCTCCCCGCGTTGCCCAGAAGTTCAGGGTATCGCCGAAATGCATCGGTTCAATGTGAAAACCAATGGCCCTGAGGCGGGCAATCATAATCTCCTGACAACCGGCATCATCCGGGCTGAGGGAAGGGCGGCGGATTAACTGTTGGGCTAAATCGAGAACCGGACAACTCATGTTACTTCACCTGTGCGAGGAATTGCTGATAGATTTCTGGTTTGAATCCCAGCAGGGACTGACCCTCTGCGGCCAGTAAAAATGGGCGTTTGATTACCGCAGGTTGTTCCAGCATCACGGCTTTGGCGCTGGCTTCGTTATTGCAGGCGGCGCGTGTCGTTTCATCGAGCTTACGCCAGGTTGTCCCGCGGGTATTAAGCATGGCTTCCCAGCCCTGTTTATCCAGCAGGTTTTGCAACAACGCACCATCCAGTCCTTCGACACGGTAATCATGAAACTGATAGTTAACCCCGTTTTCTTCCAGCCAGCGTCGGGCTTTTTTGACGGTATCGCAATTTTTTATGCCGTAGAGAATAAAAGAGGTTGGAGCAGAAGTCGTTGCCATAGAAAAACGTAACCTGTCAGTAAAATAAGAACTTTTCACCCGCATAAAAACGGGCGTAAGGATAGAACACATAATGAGGCAAAACGTCGGCAGGATCCAGACGGGGCGGGATTGTGATCGCGCTTAAAAAATAATGATGGAGTTTTTGCATGGTTAAAAAATAGACGTATAATGCGTTCGTCCAATCAAGGGGAGTAAAATGTTAGAACAAGAGTTAGGTCACTGGAAAGACTTTATCGACCGTATGTTGAAAGCGTAATTGCCCCACATCGTTACCGTTAAAGCAAAGAAAAGATTTATTCTCAGTGCAGCACGTCATTATAAAAAACGTTTGTTCAGGAAGATCATTACGTCCGATTTATCGACGATTCTCACAGCCAGTAAATCATTAATAAAAAAGGCGTTAATCTCTATTAACGCCTTTTTTGTTGTCCGTTATCCAGCACCGTTATTTATGTTCTGCGGGCACAGTCTCAACGATATCAGCAATCACCGGATGCACGATTTTCCCGGGAAACCGGCGGCGGATCAGGACGAAGAACAACGGCACGAAGAAAATGGCCAGAATCGTTGCGGAAATCATCCCGCCGATCACGCCAGTACCGACCGCGTGCTGGCTGCCTGAACCGGCACCCATGCTGGTTGCCATTGGCAAAACACCGAAAACAAACGCCAGCGAGGTCATCAGAATCGGACGCAGACGCATTCTTGCGGCTTCCAGGGTGGCCTCCAGTAATGCCTTCCCGCGGACATTCAGATCATTGGCAAATTCGACAATCAGAATCGCGTTCTTCGCCGACAAACCAATGATAGTCAGCATCCCGACCTGGAAATAGACATCGTTTTCCAGCCCGCGCAGCCAGGTGGCAATGACCGCCCCCAGTACCCCGAGCGGCACCACCAGCATGACGGAGAACGGAATTGACCAGCTCTCATACAACGCGGCCAGACACAAGAATACCACCAGCAGGGAAATCGCATACAGCGCCGGTGCCTGTGAGCCTGACAGCCTTTCCTGATACGACAGTCCGGTCCATTCAAGGCCAATCCCGACCGGCAATTTTGCTACCAGTTTTTCCATATCATCCATGGCGGTACCACTGCTGATACCCGCTGCCGGTTCGCCCACAATTTCCAGCGCGGAATAGCCATTATAACGTTCCAGACGTGGCGAACCGGTCAGCCATTTTGACGTCGCAAAAGCGGAGAAGGGCACCATGGTTCCGGCCGAGTTTCGCACATACCAGCGATCGATATCATCCGGCAACATGCGGTATTTTGCTGCGGCCTGCACATAGACTTTCTTCACGCGGCCACGATCAACGAAGTCATTGACGTACGTTGAGCCCCACGCGGTGCTCAGCGTGCTGTTGATATCCGTAATTGCCACACCCAGAGCCTGCGCTTTCACCTGATCGATATCGATCTGCAACTGCGGACTGTCATCCAGACCGTTGTGACGCACACGGGTCAGATTGCTGTCTTTAGCGGTCATCGCCAGTAACTGATCACGTGCCGCCATCAGCGCGTCGTGGCCCAGCCCGGCGTGATCTTGTAATTCCATATCAAAGCCGGTCGCGCTGCCGAGACCATTGATGGCAGGTGGGCTGCTGGCGATAACACGGGCTTCAGTGATCTTGTTAAACGCTTTGGTTGCCCGTTCAATCAGGGCAAAGGAAGAGTCATCTGTGCCGGTACGTTCATCCCATGGCGTCAGGCGCACAAACATACGTGCGACGTTCTGCCCGTTACCACCCGGCCCTGCACCTATGGTCGAGAACACCGACAGTACGTCTTTCTTATCTTCAGTCAGAAAATACTTTTCGACCTTTTCCACGACTGTTTGGGTTTGCTGCAACGTCGAACCCGGCGGCAACTGAATCTGCACGGTGAATACCCCGCGGTCTTCCAGTGGCAGAAACGACGTGGGTAATTTGATAAACATGACCGCCAGCACCGCGACCAGTGCGGCATAACCGAGCATGTAACGCAGGCTGTTACGCAGCACCCGTGCCACGCCGTTCTCATAGCGACGGGCGTTGCGGTCAAACATCCGGTTAAACCAGCCGAAGAAGCCGCGTTTGCCGTGGTGATGCCCCTGCGTGACGGGTTTAAGAATGGTCGAACACAGCGCCGGTGTCAGTGTCAGGGCGACAAAGACTGACAGTACCATCGCCGAGACAATCGTGATGGAGAATTGGCGATAAATCGCGCCGGTGGTTCCGCCGAAGAACGCCATCGGCACGAATACCGCTGACAGCACCATCGTAATCCCGACCAGCGCACTCTGAATTTGCCCCATCGATTTTCGCGTCGCCTCTCGGGGACTGAGGCCTTCCTCGCTCATTACGCGCTCGACGTTTTCCACCACCACGATGGCGTCATCCACCAGCAGGCCGATGGCGAGCACCATCGCGAACATCGTCAGGGTATTTATGCTGTAGCCGAACTGATGCAATACGGCGAAAGTCCCCAGTAAGACCACCGGCACGGCAATCGTCGGGATCAATGTAGCGCGGAAGTTTTGCAGGAATAAATACATCACCAAAAACACCAGCACGATAGCTTCAAACAGCGTTTTCACGACGTCCGTGATTGCCGCTTTAACAAATGGCGTTGTTTCGTAGGCAATTTCGGCTTTCAGACCGTGTGGAAAATAGTGAGAGAGTTCGTCGAGACGTGCACGAACGGCTTTGTCCGTTTGCAGTTCGTTGGCACCGGACGCCAGTTTCACGCCCATACCGGACGCAGCCTGCCCGTTATACCGGCTCAGCAGGGCATAGTTTTCCGCACCAAGACCGACAGTTGAGACGTCGCCAAGTTTAACCTGTGAGCCGTCCTGGTTTACTTTGAGCGTGATCTGACGGAACTGCTCCGGCGTCTGTAACTGCGCCTGGGCATTAATGGTGGCATTCAGCGCCTGAAAATCCACCGAAGGCGCGCCGCCGAGCTGGCCCACGGCGACCTGACTGTTTTGCGCTTTGATGGCGGTGACCACATCGGCAGTGGTCAGCTGGTAATTATTGAGTTTATCCGGATCCAGCCAGATACGCATCGCGTACTGTGAGCCGTAAGCATCGATGCTGCCGACGCCGGGCACGCGGCTCAGCGGATCCTGAATATTGGAAGCCACATAATCGGCAATATCCTGTTTATCCATACTGCCGTCTGTGGACACAAACGCCACCATCATCAGGTTGGTATCACCGGTTTTTGATACCGTCACCCCTTGCGTCTGAACATCCTGTGGCAGACGTTTAAGCGCCTGTTGCAGTTGATTTTGTACCTGTTGCAGCGCTTCATTCGGATCGGTTCCGGCAGTAAAACTCAGGGTAATCTGCGATTTACCGTCGTTACTACTCTGTGAAGACATGTACATCAGATTATCGAGGCCGGTCATGTTTTGTTCAATAATCTGAGTAACAGTGTTTTCTAATGTTTGTGCTGATGCACCGGGATAGGTTGCAGAAATCCTGACGTTTGGCGGAGCCAGATCGGGATACTGCTCAACCGGCAGAAAATAGATAGCGAGTGCGCCGGATAAAGAAATGATGATCGCTAAAACCCAGGCAAAGATTGGGCGATCGATAAAAAAGTTAGCCATGCTTCAGAAACCTCGTTGTCACTCTGGCGTGAGTGACTAACATCAGCAAACAAACACAATGTCAGTAATCTGACAAAAAAATCCCCTGAGCGTCATCTTCTCAGAGGCGGTACCGTCCCGGCGGGACTGAGCAAGTGTTAGAGTGTAGTGCTACATCAGTGCACTTTACCTTCTCATCACGTATAAAACGTGGAGAAATAAAGGAGATAATGTAAAAAAAACCTCCCCGCACACAGGGTTATCTCGCAGACAGATTCGCTAAAAGCGGCTACGCTTTGACTACCCGCTTTTTTTAGCCCCCATTCTTATGTCCATACCGGAGCCGTTCAGATGAGTTTGATGTTAAATTCGGTTTTCGCCCGTCGTCTCTACCTTTGCTGGTTGCTGGACACTGAGCAAAAACCGAACGTACCGAAACTGATGGAAATCACCGGCTGGCCGCGCCGCACTTTGCAGGACGTTCTGAAAGCGTTGCCGGGCATGGGCGTTGAGCTGGAGTTTGTGCAACAAGGTGTACGCAACAATGACGGGTATTATCAGCTTTCAGGCTGGGGGCCACTGGATGCAAAGTGGATTGAACGCCATCGTGAACAATTGCTTAATGCAATTGAGCACGGCTGAATCTGGCGGGCGCGGTGTAATATCGCTATGATGTCTGGCTTCTCTCACCCCCTCTGAGCGGAGGCACGCTTTATGTCATCTGATGACAATTCATCCAGAATCGAAAACGTCCGGAACCAGTTACTGTCTGATAACTGGTATGTTCTTCGCAAATATACCTATGATTTAATCAAGCGTAATGGCGAACGCCAGCCGCAATCCCGCGAAGTGTATGACCGGGGTAATGGCGCGACGATTCTGCTCTATAATCGTCCTAAGAAAACCGTCCTGCTGATCAGACAGTTCCGTATGCCGACCTACGTCAATGGCAACCCGACCGGTATGCTGCTGGAAACCTGCGCCGGTTTGCTCGACAACGACTCGCCGGAAGATTGCATCCGTAAAGAAGCCATCGAAGAAACCGGTTTTGCGGTGGGCAAGGTAGATAAACTTTTTGAAGCCTATATGTCGCCGGGCAGCGTGACAGAAATCGTACATTTTTTTGCGGCGGAATATGATGAGTCGCAGCGTCAGAACGCCGGTGGTGGTGTGGAAGACGAGGACATTGATGTGCTGGAGGTGCCATTTACCGAGGCACTGGCGATGATCAAAGACGGGCGCATCAAAGATGGTAAAACCATCATGTTGCTGCAATATGCGCAGATTCAGGGCTGGCTGGCGTAAAGAAGACCGGCGAAATGCATTAACGCCAAAGGCACCCGCAGGTGCCTTTGTTGTTTCAGTGCTCCATGTTTATCACGGTACTGCCTGCGTGACCTTTCATGGCAGACCACGGTAAAACTGACCATTCAGGGCCTTCGCACGAACGCATAACGCGGGCAAAGGTCGGATCAAAATACAGCCCTTTTGGCGTGAAATACCAGGCCGGGAACTGCCAGACCGACGGGTCTGAGTAATCGCAATCGTCTTCGCTTTCTTCTGTCGGTTTTTTCATTTGTTGCGGATAGGCCACTGCCAGCTGTTTTACCAGCCACGGTGCCCATTTTTTATCGCGGTACTGGGCGAAGGTATCGAAATCCACATCGTTCTTACCGGTGAGGGCGCGATCTTCAGCATTCAGATAGTGGAATGGTGCACCATCGCCCACCCAGACCACATCTTCCAGCGTCAGTGTTTCTGCAGTTTTTGCGTTCAGGTTGATCGGTGCCTCGCCAAAATCAGGATGCGCGCCACCGCAATCATAAGAAGTAAACACGCTGATACTGACGACCTGGTCGCTCATGTATTCAGGCGTCACTGTCTGCTGATATTCACCCTGACCAAAACGACTGGCACCCAGCATACAGGCATGCCAGCCGCTGACTTCCTGCCATAAACGGGCGCGTAGCTTCTGGTTAATGGCCGGTAAACTGGCTTCCGGATAGCCGGAGACAATCTCAAAGAAGCTGATTTTCGACTGTGGCTCAGTCCACCATTGCAGCTGATAACCCATAAAGTGTTCATTTTTACCGGCTTTCAGTTGCAGCGCGGATAAACGCAAATACTCATACGGATCGGTGTGGAACAAAGAACTGAGATAGCCGTCGTCAGTGGCTGCTGCCGGTAATTGCGCAGGCTGAAGCTTAACCGGCAGATTTTTGCCCTGCGGGTTAGTCCAGTTGCCTTGCCAGCCACCGTTTTCATCTTTGGTCAGCGTCAGTTCAGGACGCGGCGTATCGTCGAAATCATCCAGGCCTTCCTGTAATTTTAGTTCCTGACCATCCAGCACCCCGTTCAGCGGCAGATCCAGCCGGTATTTTTGATAGAAATACCGGCCGGTGACTTCGTCAGGTTTATTTAAATCGAGTTCGACAACAATACTGGTGCTACCCAGTGTGCCGGCGTACACCACCGGCGGCTCTTCAGCCAGCGCAGGCAGTGATAACAGCGTTATCATCAAAACCAATAACTTCATCCGTATCTCCCAGAGAAATGATCTTCATCCTTTCGCCATTATTGTTTGTTTTTGGCTCAGCCAGTGTACTGAAAGTTTCCCTGCGTCACCATTACGGCTTCTTGCCTGTCATGAAAAATTATTGTCTGCCGCACACCCTGCTGGCAGAGTATCTCTTTCTAAATCCGAATAAAAAATGCTGAATTGGTGGCAGAGTCTTGCCGGGGGTTACGCTATTATCAGAAAGATAATTTCGAACAGAGCTGAAACTCATAATGTGTAAATGGATAACCGCCCCTTTATGCCTGCTGGCCACAATACTGGCTTTTAGTGTGCAGGCTGAGCCGTTGCAGGCTATTTATAACGACTGGCAGGTCAGCTGTGACAACCTGAATCACTGTGTCGCGCGCAATTCGCAGGACGGGCAGGAGCTGGTCATGAAAATCACCCGCGAAGCCGGACCGGAAGGAAAATCCTCCGTCAGTATTGATTATCAGCGTAACAGTGATGAGCAGACGGCGGATGTGCCGGTTGCTAACCATTTGCAGATGAACGGCAAAACGCTGAGTTTTAATCACCGCGAATGGGATGTCAGTACAAAACATCTTTCCACCACTAACCGTCTGGTGGTGAATGATTTTATCGCCACTGTTCGCGAAGGCAGTAGCATTCAGCTGGCAGTAAAAGCCGACCCGGCTCAGCCTGTCAGGCCGGTAATCTCCCTCAAAGGCATAAAAGCCGCGCTGCTGGCGATTGATGCGCAACAAGGCCGTGTCGGCACCAAAACCGCCTGGGTTAGCCGGGGTGCAAAACCTGCCAGCAGTGTGCCGCCGATCCCGGCCACGCCGGTCATTGCGCGTTTCAGCGAACCGCATGCGTTATCTGAAACCGAGATTTCAGCCATTACACAAAATGCCGCGACCACCATTGAAAATAACGATTGCAGTCTCGACCCTTCCGAACGTGAAGTGCATATTTTCGCTTTGAGCAACGATAAGGCCCTGATGACCGTCAACTGCGATATGGGGGCATACAACCTGTATGCGCTGGGTTTCCTGGTTTCGCGACAGGCGCCTTATAAAATGGAAAATCTGACGCTGAATATGCCGTTTAAACTGGGTGAGGATGATGAGTCGCCGGAGCTTATCAACGCTGATTTCGACCCGAAAACCGGTATGCTCTCGACCTACGATAAAGGACGAGGCATCGGTGATTGTGGCGTCTCTTCGCGCTGGGTGTTTGATGGCAAACAGTTCCGGTTGGCGGCTTTTGCCTCTGAGCCCAGCTGCGATGGTTATAGCCGTGGTGGAGAATGGCCGGTATTGTGGGTGACGCAGCCGTAACGGATGCCCGGGCTTGTGCTCAGCCTGTCAATGAAAAATGCCCTGTGAGCTTTCGCTTCCAGGGCATTTTCTTTTACGTTGCAACGTCGCAGGAAAGATTATTCGGATGCTTTCACAACGACTTTATTGCTGGCGAACTCAACATTCATATCAGCAACGATTTTGCAGCGTTTACGGGTTTCGACTTTACCGTTGACCTTAACCTGGCCTTCGGCAATCACTGCTTTCGCCGTACCGCCGCTGTCACACCAGCCCATAAATTTGAGCAGATCGCACAGTTCAACGTGCGGGTGTTTTTCGAGAAAGAAAGTTTCCATGTATTCCTGACTTTTTGTGTAATGCAAATGGTTTAAGGCTTACTGGCACTGATATCGTGATATTCCTCGCATGCCTGCAAGGTATTTTGAATCAACGTCGCGACCGTCATCGGGCCTACGCCGCCCGGCACCGGTGTGATAAAGGAAGCACGCTCAGCGGCGGCATCATATTCCACATCGCCGACAACTTTACCACTTTCCAGACGGTTAATACCGACATCAATGACAATCGCGCCTGGTTTAATCCATTCGCCTGGAATAAAGCCCGGTTTACCCACAGCGACAATCACCAGATCGGCATTCTCAACATGGTGGCGCAAATTCCGGGTGAAACGGTGCGTGACGGTCGTGGTGCAACCGGCCAGCAGTAATTCCATGCTCATCGGACGGCCCACAATATTGGAAGCACCGATAACAACAGCGTTCAGCCCGAAGGTATCAATACCGTAACGCTCCAGCAGCGTCACAATGCCGCGCGGTGTACATGGGCGCAGCGTCGGTGCACGCTGACACAAACGACCGACATTATACGGATGGAAGCCATCGACATCTTTATCCGGGTGGATACGCTCCAGCACTTTAATGTTATCGATACCGGCAGGCAGGGGAAGCTGAACCAAAATGCCGTCGATGGCACTGTCGTTATTGAGTTTTTCGATCAGTTCCAGCAACTCACCTTCGGTGGTGGTGGCAGGGAGATCATAAGAACGGGAGATAAACCCGACTTCTTCACAAGAACGACGTTTGCTGGCGACATAAATCTGTGATGCCGGGTTTTCACCGACCAGCACGACAGCCAGACCTGGGGCGCGTTTTCCTTCAGCCAGTCGTTGTTGAACACGCGCCGCAACTTCGCTTCTGACTTGCTGCGCAATCGTTTTACCATCAATAATCTTTGCTGCCATCAGGGAGTAAATCCATCAATTAATTAATGCAGGGGGATAAGTCTATTTTGTCAGAAGCGGCGGACGCTGTCAGGCGTTGAATGCGAATAAGTTGTTATTCACGGCTGAAAATTTAACCTGAGACAGGGGCGGAAAAAGTGTCTATTTTAGAGCTGGCTCTTTTTAAATCATAAGGAAAGGAACAAATGACACGCAAAGTGGGGATCATCGGTGCCGGTCATGTGGGTGCTGACGTTGCATTCTCGTTGGTCACGCAGGGTTTGTGTGACGTAATAGTTTTGCTCGACGAAAACGAACCTAAAGCAGCCAGTCAGGCGCTGGAGTTGCGCGACATGGCGTCGCTGACGACCTCACGCGTACAGGTTATTGCCAATGATTATAGCGAGCTGCATGACGCCGATGTCCTGGTGATTGCCGTTGGACCGAAAACATTGCTGCGTGAAGACCGCCTGGAAGAACTCGCTGAGACCCGCGCTGCCGTGCGCGAAGTGATCCCCCGCGTGATTGCCAGCGGCTTTGGCGGTGTGATCGTCAACATCACCAACCCGTGTGATGTTATTACGCAGATTATTCAGCAGACCAGCGGATTCCCTGACGCACAGGTCTTCGGCACCGGCACCTCGCTTGATACCGCGCGCATGAAACGTGTCGTGGGCGAATTTTTTGGCTTTGATCCGAAAAGTGTCACCGGTTATGTGATGGGCGAACACGGAGAATCACAGTTTGTGGCCTGGAGTACCGTCACCCTCGGCGGACGCCCGGTGGCTGAACTGGCAGGCGACCGTGACGTCGACTGGGTAAAAATGAACGATGCTGTACGGGGCGGAGGTTGGGAAATCCTGCAGGGGAAGGGGTGGACAAGTTTTGGCATTGCTACAGCCACTGCCAGACTGGTGAATGCCATTTTGTCTGACGCCCATAGCGTGTATCCGGTTTCTGCCCTGGATGAAAAACTGGGCGTTTATATTGGTCAGCCAGCCGTCATTGGCAAAAAGGGCATTGTACAAACACTGCTGCCGGAACTGACCGCTTACGAAAGCGTGGCTTATCATGCTTCCGCCCGTGTGATAGCTGCCGCGCTGAAATCCGACAAATAGCCGATACCGTGTACATAACCTTGCAAGACAGCCGGGAATATCTGCAAATTGCTCAGGCATTAAGCAGTGAGTTCGAAAGCCATTGACTCATCCCGGTCTGCCCGTATAATCCGAACCCGCAACGCTCCCGAAAGGGACAAGCAATGCGCCCTTAGCTCAGTTGGATAGAGCAACGGCCTTCTAAGCCGTAGGTCACAGGTTCGAATCCTGTAGGGCGTACCATTTCGAAGTAAACAGACGTCAACCGACGTCTTTTTTTATGCCTGAAATTCAGTGGGTTGGCTGTTTTTGGTGCGTCGAAACTCTCTCTGAGTCTACCTACATCTACCTGCATCAAGTAGTATCTGTTGGTATATGTGATGGTATATCCCCGTTCAATGAAATCTTGTACCAACAGCCAGCAACGGAGGGCCTCAAATGGCCTTAACCGATGTAAAGGTAAGAAGTGCAAAGCCTACCGACAAGCCTTATAAGCTTACCGATGGCGAAGGAATGCATTTAATGGTTCATCCTAATGGATCTAAATACTGGCGCTTACAGTACCGTTTTGACGGTAAGCAAAAGATGCTGGCGTTGGGTATCTATCCTGAGATTTCTTTATCTGAAGCCAGGCAGCGGAGAGATGAAGCTAAGCGGCAAGTTGTTAACGCTATCGATCCCAGCGAACAGAAAAAGGTTGAGAAACAAGCTCGCAAAGCGACAGTGGAAAATACTTTCAAAGCGATCGCTCTGGAATGGCATGAGTACAAACGCCCTAACTGGTCGAAGGGTTACGCTGAAGACATTATGGAAGCGTTTGAAAATGATATCTTCCCGGATATCGGTAAGCGCCCGATTGCACCCTCTGTCGCAGTGAAGACAAGACTGCAGGCGAGGGGGGAGATTTTTGCCTGCTGAACCTGTTCTGCACTGCCGGTCACCAGCCGGTAGTTGCTGATGCCGGATACTGTCGTACCGATGGCCAGAACCAGCATCGCGGCGGCGCTACTCCACTGCGCCACTGTTCGCGCCGTTACGCCGACCGGATGACCGGCGCGGCGATGAATACCCGCAGACAACTCCCGCCAGACCGGAGAATCCGCGCGTGTTCCGCCTGAGTGTATTGCGCCTCATGACTGACCCAAATCAGCGCATCGGCAGGGGCATGAGGACGCAGACGGCGCAACGCCTGAAGATCTGCCGTATTGCCGCCCGCCGCCAGCGACCCGCCCCATAACAGCAGGGTATTGCCGACCGTCATCCAGCCGGATTCTGTCAGCCCCGGCGCGACCGCTTCAATATCGGTCACTTCACCCATCACCAGCAGCCAGGGGAGTTTGCGCTTCCAGCGCAGGCCGTAGCGATGCCTGAGTGCAGATCTCAACCGGCCAACATCAATGGACGGCTGAACAGGCCGCTCCGATTCTGTACCCTTCGATGCGAATTTGGGGCGCACAGGGACCCGCCAGCTGGCCGACGTGGTGACGAGGGTAAATGACAGGGCAATAAGCGCGACAATCAGCGTGATGATCAGAACGGTCATTAAAATGCCGGAGTGCTTTGAGGACGAAGAAAACACGCTGAATTGCCGGAACACACTGATAATCGCGACTGCAACGGCCAGCAGCAGGAACAATATTCCCAGACGTGTAATGATTTTCTTCACAATCAGCTTCCTTGCTGCGCAGAACGGATAAAGTGCGGTTCAAGCAGGCGATTCAATATGATCCGCAGGCCCACGGCGCTGCCAATCATCGTGACGACCAGCGTCAGGATCAGCGTGATTGTGCCCCGGAAAGAAAACAGCCAGTCCGGGAAGGCATGGCCGAGGGACCAGAACAACACCAGATTGAACAGCAGTGAAGCGACCAGGCATCCGGCAGGGTAGACATCGCGGGGTAACTGGCTGTGATAGTCAGCCTGAACCGGCGCTTGAGTCCCGACAACCACCGCCCAGGCTGACTCTTCTGCGGCGGCCAATACCCACTGGCTGCCCTGACCGCGCTTAATCATATCAGCGGCGGCGCCGATCATCAGCCAGCCTGAAAGTGACCCATACCCTCCGCAGCCTTTGTCGAAATCCAGCTGCCCGCCCATAGGGGCTTCCTGGCGCAGCGGTAATTTCAGGTCATGGACAACGGCATTGAGCTTTTGACGCAGGGTGTCGGTCAGCCCGGAGAACCACAGCAGGCGAAGAGACTCTGCCGGCTGCTGCGTCATGTCTCGCAGTTCCAGCAAATCCTCGGGCAGTTTTTTCAGATTTAGCGGCATGGTTCTGAAGAGCTGCGGGGCATTTTGCACGGCATCGGGTCTAAGCAAGTTGGCGGGGGAGAGCAGCAGGCCGGTCGCGATTTCGCTGAGAGGCTTTTCCTCCACACCGTCGTAGTACTGCATCGCAATAACGAGAGAGGGAGTGCGTGCGTCTAAGCAGGTTCCCACAGTTTCCAGAGACGCCTGCGGGCCGACAGGGTTTACCTGTAACGAGTAACCGGGATAAAGCGTTTGCCAGAGCTCTTCGAGGTAGAGAATGTGTGTTTCAGTCACCTCCGTCTGCGTCTGCACAAAGAGTCTGAACGTTACCTGTTTTGGCAGATTCAGCGCTTTAATGGCGTCTTCAAACGACGCCAGGATATGGCGGCAGATGATTTCAAAGCGATAAATCCCCGGCGGCACGTCATCGTCAGGAAACAGCAACACCGCAGGCTCCTCGTTATCGCCTTCTGGACGGGAGAGGCCCGCGACCTGCGGGTATAAATCCAGACGGGTGGTGAAGTTCACGCTATCAACAATATGCAGATGCTGATGTGTCCAGTTTTGCCATGCTGCATTGGTGTTTGCCTGCCAGTGTGTCCAGCTGTAATACATCAGCGCACCGGTTTCCCATGTCAGGAGATAAAGCGACAGAGACGACAATATCCCCACCAGCGTGAAGCCGGTCAGCGGCAGATAATGACCTGAAGACAACGGATACAACCCGGTTGATGGCGTATCGAGCACTACCCAGACTAAAGCCAGTGCAAAAGCCAGCAGAAAAATAAACACGCAGACCCACGGCGACCATGACATGGGTTTTTGCGGTAACGTTGCCTTGGGAACTGACCAGCCCATTATTCGAACCCTGCATCAGGGAAGCTGGCATAGACTACCGACCCACATTCAGTTTTGCACAGATGTACCACAATCCCTTTTCCCTGCTCCTCATAATCTGGCTCGCATTCGATAATGCGGTTAGGACCATGTTCCTCGCAGCTCACCATGTCATGTAGCAACGCCGCATTTTTGCCCTCAATCTCAAACGTCGATGAAGCAGAAACCACAGCGCCGCCGTGGGAAGTTTTATCCCCAAGAACCACGACATTTTTCATGCGAGTTCTCCCTGCGGTTTCTGTGCCCGGACTAATGCGATATTGTCAGCCTCGGCCTTTTTCACTGCGGCGTCATAGCGCTGCCGGGCATCAGCATCTACGTCTTTACGGATAATGGGCGGCAGCGGAGGTGGCGTGAAAGTGCCTGTTTGGTAGTAATCATCTGAGCCAATATGTGTCCAGTCAGCCATATCGCGCAGCATCTGCATCTGCGTTTCGTTCTGACCGATATTGCAGAAACCAATTGGCAAGTCGTAGGCCATCACCTGCTGAAGGAATAACGGGTTTTGAGGTAAATCACTGTGGTCCGCAGGCCGGGAAATATACTGGCTTATGCGCGATCGCATCTGTTCAACGCTTTCCCTGTCAACATTACGTTTATCGTAGGGAGAGCCTGAGCCTGGCGAAACAGGGAAGGTTTTGCGCTCATTGAAGCCATACAGCTTGATGTAGTATTTGTAGGTATTGTCGTTGGGCTTCCCTGTTTCCGGGGCATTGGTGCTCCAGCTATAACCATAGCTGTCATAATTTTTATCAGCCAGATAGATTGAATGTGCTGCTTTATCGGCGGGTAAGTCTTCAATATGTTTGCGGTCTTTATCGAAATCAGCCAGCTGCTCCGCAGTTATTGGCAGAGGGACCTGTTCGGCATTGATAAACAGCTTTTGGTTTGGGTCCGGATCAGGCCATGCCTGGCGACTAAACACAGAATCATTGCTGTCCCAGAATTTTTTACCGCCATTTGGTTTCCAGTCCCTGCTCATATCCGGCAACGTACCGAACGGCGTTTGCGGATTCGGTGCTTCGCCACAGGCCATATTACGGGCGAGCATGCGCACAAAAAGTGAGTTTTCCGGCACCATCGCAAAAACAGGGTGCGGCTGGGTATAGTTGCTGGCTTTCGTATTGGGAAGCCCTTGCCAGCCAATACTCAATAAGGGTGACGACCCCATTACCCGGTCATGCGGGCTGCAATATATATACGTGCGGCCGTGATTATCCCGCTCAGGAACATCCGGATTGGAGGTTTTCCCATCCGGTTGCCAGTTCTCGCACGCACCATCAACACCACAGACGAGTTTCTTCGGGTTGGCGTTCTTAAGCCGGTCCTTATTTTCAGCCACTTTGCCGACAATATCAGCAAAGGTGACGCGTCTCGCGGCTTCAGAAATACATTCCGCTAATGGATAGGAGAGATAGTCCATCCCTTTGCTTTCCAGACAGAGCGGAGAATTCATCACAAAGAGCGCATCGGGCGCGGCACCCTCCATTGCCGCTGCGGCAGTAGCAATCATAGTGCCCTGGCTATGAGATATAACCGTTACGGTATCCGTCGGGCTGAGTTCGCGGATCTTTCTCACCAAATTAGCCAGTCGTTCAGCAGCATGCGAGTAATATTCACGCGGCGGTGCGTTTGCCAAAAGACGGTCTGTTTCTTCATTGATAAACTGCGTACTGAAGGGGATAGGGATTTTTTTGACCCATTTGCTGAAACCGTACTTGCTCCACAATGAATACAGGGAAGTACAACCGTTTTGAAAAGGGCCACCGCCCCAGAAAAATGGATATTTATTGTTTTTTATCTGTTCATCATTGAGATCATTATAGCTAATCCCTTTTTCTGTTCTGAGCGGAATGGCGAAATCTTTTTCGGTACCTGGTTTTGCGCAGTATCCCCAGTAAAACCGAATAATTGGAGAACGTTCACTTTTAGTAATCTTTGCCGGAAAGATGCCGCCTTCATTATATGCATTGGGTTTTAGGGCAAAATTTGTGCCTTTCAGGCCAAGACGCTGATTAAGCCCTTCACAAAGGTTTTCTTCCGCTGGTGTGTACCATTCACCTTCCGAGTTTACGCCGTGAACAAAGATAACCAAGCCCGGGAGTTGGATATCTTTTCTTATCTCCCCCCGAACACAAACATTTTGCGGACTCATAGTACTTCTGGCTTGTTGAATACCATTAGGTGTCGTTTCACTGTTCAGTAAGCGAGTAGGTTGATCGTGTTGATAGGCTTCAGACATAAATCATCCTTGATTTTCAGATTGGCGGGGAAGTAAATCGAGATTACAACTAAAGTGAGTTGTAATCTGAGAAGATAACTCCAAGCTAGGAATTACATCCTCGGGTGTTTTATTTCTTATGTCATAATATATTATGCTTATTTTACTACCAAGTTCAGAAAGTTGTTCGGCCGTATAAGAATATTTTGTTGATAACAATCTACCACTTATTCCTAAAGGGTTTTCCTTATCTAATACATCTTGAGGGATACCTATCGTCAGCATTTTTTTGTAAAAAATATCGTTTATTAAAACCTCTCGTGGCTGTATGAATGCACCTGTACTATTGACCATATATTTATCAGCGGTATAACCTTCATTTTTGATATAGATAGCGTCATCAGTCAAA
>NZ_JAFMOT010000163.1:0-77436 GCF_019049695.1 Rahnella perminowiae | reverse complement strand
TCATAAAGGTTTTTTATAAATATGTCGGAATTTTAGCTTCCCATGAAATTTTAACGTCAATTATGAGAGTCCGTATTACTCATGATGCTAACTGTGCATGAATAACCTTAGAAAAACCTTAAGAACAGAATTTATTTGAATCTTTTTTTACGAAATTAATCTAAATAATACATCTCATTACTAATAATTCCTTATGTATTCAATTTTTTCAATTATTCCTATGGCTGGATACAAGCTTTTAGCACCATTCCTGGCTTTGTTGAATAAATTAGACTTTTGGCCGCAATCACGATCAGATCATTCATGATGACCTGCTCCCTGTTGACTAAGTTTTTTCTGATATGATTTCCATATATTTCTGAATGTTATGTATGGCAATTATCTGCCATCTGAATACTTCGCCTGCAAAATGGAAAAACCCTGCCTTGCGGTAAAAGTCCATATTGTTCAAGTGGTTTTTTGGGTATATGTTTTCCCTACAAAACATAATGAGTTGTTAACAATGGCTATACCAGCGTATTTATGGTTGAAGGATGACGGCGGGGCAGATATCAAAGGGTCTGTCGATGTGAATGGACGTGAAGGTTCAATTGAGATTCAAGGTTTTGGACACTCTCTGCATCTTCCAACTGACGGGGCTACAGGCAAGATCACCGGCACGCGTATACATGCGGCATTAGGTTTTGAGAAAGAATTCGACAGCTCTAGCCCTTATCTCTACAAAGCAACCGCCACCGGTCAAACTCTCCAATCTGCCGAGTTTAAATGGTACAAAATCAACGATGCAGGCCAGGAAGTTGAGTACTTCAACATGTATCTCGAAGGCGTTAAAATTGTATCAATCTGTCCAACAATGCACCATATCAAAAACCCAGCCTTCGAAAAGCATAACCACAACGAAAGTGTTGAGCTTCGCTATGAAAAAATCACATGGAAATATTGTGACGGTAACGTAATTTTTGCCGACGCCTGGAATGAGAGAGTGACCGCTTAAATGGCTATCACCTGTAGCTATGTATTAAATGGGATGGAAACATCAATTCTGAGTTGTGCTGGTGTCGGCAATTTCCCTGCCTTCTCAGGCCAGTTAGTGGGTCGAAATAACCCGACATTAACTAATATCGCTGATTTGGGACCACTTCCTACAGGGCGTTACTTTATTGTCAGTCGCGTATCTGGGGGGCGCTTAGGCGGCATACGAAATGCTGTCCTTAAATATGGTTACGGCACTGACAGAGAAACATGGTTTGGGTTCTATCGCGATGACGGAAAGATAAACGATGAAACTTTTATTGAAGGAGTTAAACGTGGAAGTTTCCGGCTTCATCCAATCGGACCACAGGGACTCAGTGAGGGCTGTATTACCATGACATCACAATCCGATTTTGATTATCTTCGGACTGCATTGCTGGGTACCTCAATGATCGGTGTACCTGGGTCTTCGCTCAAGGCACACGGTACGATCAGGGTTACACTCGGATGAAGTGGATTAAGTATTTTTTTGCCGCATTGGGCTACCTTGTGGCGTTCTGCATACTGATGACCATCTTTACCCAAGTGATTGACAGCTATGTTACAGGTGAACAGATAGAAGGTTTCGCTCAATTTTGGGGAGTACATGACATAGAGGGAACGCTAGACCTTTATGTCGATGCCTCACTAATTATCTCAGGCTTAGTATCTATTCTGGTAATTCTGCTTTGTCGCATTTATATCCGGCGACATTTAAGATCATCAGACTAAGATACTCAGCAATTAGAATACAACGCCCACCAGGGCGTTTCTTTTAGCTAAACTCCGGCCAATCCTCAACCATTCCGAAATGTAATTCTGTATCACCTATTTTCAACGTAGCCCCGCGGCTTAATGCCTCCAACTCCCAGCGCGCAGCAGCGATTTTGCATTTCATCAATTCTCGCTCAATTTCAGGCAATCGCGCCCGTTCCTCAGCAGTCAGTCTTGCCGATGGAGCAACATCCCGGGCTTTTGTTGGGTCAAAACTTCGCTGTAACTTACTCACCTTCGGTGTTTCTTCCCGTATACGCGCCACAATCGCCCTCACGGCGGCAGTGCCTGTCCGAGTTGATAGAACTGTGGTGGCTCTGTCACGGGCAGAACGTGAAATACGGCAAGCTCGACAAAGCCAAACTGGAATTCATCTGCAACCTGATGGATGACCCGTGTTCTTTCCAAATTGATAGCCTGGCTATTACAAAATTTAAGTCTTTGAGATTGGCGAAGGGCGTTAAGGCAACAACGGTAAAGCGGGGCTGGAGTGTCCACATAGTGTCCAAACCTGAGCATCTTTATAGGGTTTGTAGCTGCTTACACCGCATATAACTCATTGATTTATCGTGATCGCGTTGAAATTACAGGAAAAATAAATGATAAAAAAGGCACATTTTTGTGCCTTTTGTTTTTTGAATTTCTGTAGAGTAGGGCGGCTTGTTATTGCGGGTCGCCGTTGAGCAGGGCGGAGACGCCCTGACGGTAGCGCTGTTCCAGCGTTTCGCGGCTGGTGGCGTCTACCTGGAGGTTGCGCAGACGTCCGTCCTGAATGCCGTAAACCCAGCCGTGCAGCGTGACTTTCTGGCCACGTTTCCAGGCTGATTGCATTACGGTGGAGTGGCCGAGGTTGTAAACCTGCTCAACCACGTTCAGCTCGCATAACTTATCGAGTCGCTTTTCCGGCGACAGTTCGCCCAGCAGTGAGCTATGTTTGTACCAGATGTCCCGGATATGCAACAGCCAGTTATTAATCAAACCCAGTTCAGGGTTTTCAACCGCCGCCTGTACACCGCCACAGCCGTAGTGACCGCAGATAATCACGTGTTCAACTTCCAGCACGTCGATAGCATATTGCACAACGGACAGGCAGTTAAGGTCAGTATGTATGACCAGATTGGCGACGTTGCGGTGAACGAACAGTTCACCCGGTTCAAGGCCGGTCAGGCGCTCGGCGGGGACGCGGCTGTCAGAACAGCCAATCCACAGGAAACGGGGTTTTTGCGATTCGGAGAGCCGCTCAAAGAAACCAGGATCTTCGTCGATCATGGTTTTGGACCAGGCTGCGTTATTAGCGATAAGTCTTTCTATGTCGTTCATGGAGGTTAATAGCCTGTAGCGAGCTAACTGCGATGGGGTAATATAGGGCAATGCCCCGACTTTTCAAGCTGATTCGGCATCTCCATTTACTCATTCTTACAACAGGGTTTTCACAAGAAGGTACGCTCCCTTTATGAATTATGCATTGGAACTGGAAAAGTTAACCAAAACTTACGCCGGTGGTGTACAGGCTTTGCGTGGAATCGATCTGCGCGTCGAAGCTGGCGATTTTTATGCCCTGCTTGGGCCGAACGGTGCGGGTAAATCCACCACCATTGGTATCATCAGTTCACTGGTCAACAAGACTGCCGGCAAAGTGCAGGTGTTTGGCTATGACATCGATAAAGATATCGTTAACGCCAAGCGTCAGCTCGGGCTGGTGCCGCAGGAATTTAACTTCAACCCGTTTGAAACGGTCATGCAGGTGGTGGTCAATCAGGCCGGTTATTACGGCGTACCGCGTCCGCTGGCGCTTGAGCGTGCAGAAAAATACCTGACGCAGCTGGATCTCTGGGGCAAACGCAATGAGCGTTCGCGCATGTTGTCCGGCGGGATGAAACGCCGTCTGATGATCGCCCGTGCGCTGATGCACGAGCCTAAACTTTTGATCCTCGATGAGCCAACGGCGGGTGTGGATATTGAGTTGCGTCGCTCAATGTGGGGCTTCCTGAAAGAGCTGAACGCACAGGGCACGACCATTATTCTGACCACGCACTATCTGGAAGAAGCGGAAATGTTGTGCCGTAATATCGGCATAATTCAGGGCGGTCAGCTGGTGGAAAACACCAGCATGAAGGAACTGCTCTCTAAGCTGAAATCCGAAACCTTCATTCTGGATTTAGGGTCGAAAAGCCCGCTGCCGGTGCTGGAAGGGTATCGCAGTAAACTGACAGACACGTCAACACTGGAAGTGGAAGTCATGCGTGAGCAGGGACTGAACGCCCTGTTCAGCCAGCTAAGCAAGCAGGGCGTGCAGGTATTGAGTATGCGTAACAAGGCGAACCGTCTGGAAGAGCTGTTTGTCACGCTGGTGAACGGCAGCGAGGAAAAGAAATAATGTCGCAATTGTATTGGGTGGCACTGAAAAGTATCTGGATGAAAGAGATCAACCGCTTTGGTCGTATCTGGATCCAAACGCTGGTTCCACCGGTCATCACGATGACCTTATATTTCATCATCTTTGGTAATCTGATCGGCTCACAGATTGGCAACATGCATGGTTTCACCTACATGCAGTTTATCGTGCCGGGGCTTATCATGATGGCGGTGATCACTAACTCCTATGCCAACGTAGCCTCGTCATTCTTCAGCGCCAAATTCCAGCGCAATATTGAAGAATTGCTGGTGGCACCGGTGCCAACGCACGTGGTGATTGCCGGTTATGTGGGCGGCGGCGTGGCGCGTGGGATCTGCGTGGGGATCCTGGTGACGGCGATCTCGCTGTTCTTCGTCCCGCTGGTGATCCACTCCTGGTGGATCATCGCACTGACATTATTGCTGACTGCAATCCTGTTCTCACTGGGCGGTTTGCTGAACGCCGTGTTTGCGACAACGTTTGACGATATCAGCCTGATCCCGACCTTTGTGTTGACGCCGCTGACCTATCTGGGGGGCGTGTTCTACTCGCTTTCCCTGCTGCCACCCATCTGGCAGGCGATTTCCAAGCTGAACCCGATCGTTTATATGATCAGCGGATTCCGCTACGGTTTCCTGGGGATTTCTGATGTGCCACTGGTGTTTACCATGAGCGTGCTGGTGGCATTTATTGCGGTGTTTTACTTGCTGGCGTGGTACTTGATCGAACGCGGCAGAGGTTTACGTAGTTGATTTTTCTGTGCTCCCTCCCCGGTGAAGGGGAGGGTTGGGGTGGGGTATTAATGACCATATCTGAATCTGAAATTGTCTGCTAAACCCCCTCCCGTCCTTCCCCTCTTTCAAGGGAAAGGCGTTTTATCAGGCCAGCTGAACCGGCACGGCTTTGGCGGTGCGTTTCAGCTGGTTTTCACCTTCGAAATAGGCCACTTTCGGCTGGTGCTGGCGGGCCTGTTCATCTGACATCTGCACGTAAGAACAGATGATCAGCAGATCGCCGACACAGGCACAACGCGCTGCCGCGCCGTTGACCGAAATAATCCGTGAGCCGCGCTCTGCCGCGATGGCGTATGTCGAGAAACGCTGACCGTTATCAACGTTATAAATATCAATCGCTTCATATTCCAGAATGCCTGAGGCATCGAGAAAATCCTGATCGATGGCGCAGGAACCTTCGTAATGCAAATCAGCCTGGGTTACGTGAACCCGGTGCAGTTTGCCTTGCAGCATTGTACGTACCATTGCGTGTGTACCTTCGTGCGTAAAGAGTCTGGGGATCCGCCGTGCAGACGGACTCACAGTCCGGGGCATCCGGCGGCCAACATAGTTGCCGATTTGACCTGCGCTGTCTACTGCGTCAGATCAACCTCCTGGTTATCAATCAGTCGCGCTTTACCGAGCCAGGCCGCCATCAGGATCACGGCAGAGGTGCTGTCGACAGATAACTCCTGCAAGGTTTTCGCATCACGGATAAACAGTTCATCCGGCGTGAAACCCGCTTCGCGAAGCTGCTGCGCGGTTTCCTGTAACATTTCATCAGTATGGCGTTCACCCTGGCTCAGCCGTTCCGCCAGCATGTTCATAATTTTAAACAGCTGGGGCGCGATTTTACGTTCCTCATTGGTCAGGTAGCCATTGCGTGAACTCAGAGCCAGACCGTCTTTAGCGCGCACAATCGGCACGCCCACTATCTCAATATCGTAGCCCATGTCTTCCGCCATGGTGCGCAGCAGCGCCAGTTGCTGGAAGTCTTTCTGTCCGAAACAAGCCACCTGCGGCTGCACCAGATTAAACAGTTTGCTGACGATGGTTGAAACGCCACGGAAATGCCCCGGACGGCTCGCGCCTTCCAGAATGGTGGAGATCACCGGCACGTCGACCTGGGTCTGCCTTGCCAGCCCTTTCGGATACACTTCCGCCGGTGACGGTGCAAATACCAGATCCACGCCGCGTTTATTGAGCTTTTCGCAGTCTTCCTGCAAGGTTCGCGGATAACGTTCAAGGTCATCCGGACGCTCAAACTGCATCGGGTTGACGAAAATACTGACCACGACCACATCACCACGGGCTTTGGCCTCTTCCACCAGCGTCATGTGGCCTTCGTGCAGATTGCCCATAGTCGGCACCAGCGCGATACGTTTATTATTCTTGCGGAACTCGCGGATTTCGCGACGCAGCAGCGCCACGCTGTCAATTATCAACACCAGCCTTCTCCCGATTATTTAAAGGAATGTTCTTCACCCGGATACACGCCCTGCGTGACCTGGTCGACATACAAACGTACCGCGCCACGAATATCGCCCGCTTCGCTGAGGAAATCTTTGGCGAATTTCGGTGTATGACCACCGGTGATACCGAAGGCGTCATGCATCACCAGAATCTGTCCGTCGGTCACATTACCCGCACCAATGCCGATCACCGGGATGCTCAGTTCTTCGGTGACGCGCCGCGCCAGGTCAACCGGCACACATTCAAGCACCAGCAATTGCGCACCGGCTTCTTCCAGCATCATCGCATCTTTGATCAGCTGGTTCGCAGCCACTTCATCGCGCCCCTGTACTTTATAGCCGCCAAAAATATTGACCGATTGCGGCGTCAGCCCCAGATGGCCACACACGGGTACGGCGCGTTCAGTCAGCATTCTGACCGTATCACACAGCCAGCTGCCACCTTCCAGTTTAACCATGTTACCGCCCGCGCGCATCAGCACTGCTGCGCTCTCAAAGGCCTGTTCCGGCGTGGCATAACTCATGAATGGCAGGTCAGCCAGTAATAACGCATGAGGTGCACCACGACGTACGCAGCGGGTGTGATAAGCAATGTCTTCTACGGTGACCGGCAGCGTGGAATCCTGGCCCTGAACGACCATACCCAGCGAGTCGCCGATCAGCATGACAGAGATGCCCTGTTCAGCAAACAGCTGTGCGAAACTGGCGTCATACGCAGTAATGGTCGCAAATTTATGTTTTTCCTGCTTCCATTGGCGAAGCTGGCTCAGCGTGGTTGGTTTCATGAACACGTTCCTTTGAATAATTCATCGGATAAATATGATGCCGGTATTCTACTGTATGAGCCGAAAGTCAGACAGCAAGTTCGGCAGATAGCCGGTTGACCGGTGCCTTAAGAAGTGATTAAGAAGCACCGGCTATAATGGCAAAAACGGAGGGAACCATGCGAATTCTGTTAGTTGAAGACGACAAAATGATCGGCGACGGCATCAAAGCCGGGCTGGCGAAACTGGGTTTTACGCTCGACTGGTTTACCGACGGGCTGACCGGCAGGGCTGCGCTCGACAGTGCGCCTTACGATGCCGTGATCCTCGATTTAAGCCTGCCGGGTATGGACGGTATGCAGCTTTTGCGCGAGTGGCGAAAGGCTGGCCGGGATACGCCAGTGCTGATCCTCACTGCGCGTGATGCGCTGGAAGAGCGCGTCAGCGGATTGCAGGCCGGTGCTGATGATTATCTGTGTAAGCCATTTGCGCTGGTGGAGGTCGCAGCCCGGTTACAGGCGCTGATCCGCCGTCGCCACGGCGTAATAACGCCGAAGGTCACCCATGGCGCGGTGGAATTTGATCCCGCAGCCCGCAGTGTGAAGCTCAACGGAGAAACCGTGACGCTGACGCCGCGTGAGGTGGCCGTGCTGGAATTGTTCCTTAACAACAAAGGCCGTGTACTGGCACGTACACTTATCCAGGAAAAGCTTTACAACTGGGATGACGAGGTCAGCAGCAACGCAGTGGAAGTGCATATTCACCATCTGCGCAGCAAACTCGGCAAAGGTTTTATTCGCACCGTGCATGGTGTGGGATACACGCTCGGCGATGAGGTAAAACCGGGTGAGGGAGGGGAAGCGTGAGGCGGCTGGATAAACTGAAAAAGTTGCAGAATCTCAGTCTGCGACTGCGCCTTATTCTGCTTTTTTCCATGCTGGCACTGCTGACCTGGCTGATTGCCAGCGGCGTGGCGTGGCATCAGACCCGCAAACATATCAATGAAGTTTTCGATACCCAGCAGATGCTGTTTGCCAAACGTCTGGCAGCCACCGGCTTAGGCGACCGCCTTAATCGGCAAAAAGACACTGAGCTGCCGGACACCAAAAAAATGGTACGCAAAGGCTCACGGGGCCATACCGATGATGACGCGCTGACATTTGCTATCTTCAATCGTCACGGGCAAATGTTGCTCAATGATGGTGAGAATGGCAAACACATCCGTTTTGACGGTGACACGCAGGGGTTTAATGATGTTGAACTCAGAGGGAACAGCGATGCCTGGCGTATGGTCTGGCTGACCTCGCCGGACGGGCAATATCGCGTGGCTGTCGGGCAGGAGCAGGATTATCGCAATGATATGGCGTGGAGCCTGGTGAGCGGCCAGCTGACGCCCTGGCTGGCCTCTTTACCTGTGTTATTGCTGGCGCTGATAATTATGGTGACGCTGGAGCTGCGGCCGCTGCGACGGGTCGCGGAAGGTCTGCGGCAGCGCTCACCGGAAGATGCCACACCTATCGGGACGCATCAGTTACCCGGTGAGGTTCTGCCGCTGGCAAATGCGCTCAATTCCCTGTTTGACCGCACCCGTCAAATGCTGGTGCGCGAACGGCGGTTTACGTCTGATGCCGCGCATGAGCTGCGCAGTCCGCTGGCGGCCTTACGTGTGCAAACTGAAGTTGTACAGCTTTCCGGCGATGATGCCCGGATGCGTGAACATGCGCTGGAAAACCTGATTACCAGTATCGATCGCGCCACGCGGCTGGTGGATCAGTTGCTGACGCTTTCCCGGCTGGAAAGCTTTTCCGCACCTGAAGAGCTGGAGCCCATCGACTGGCCGATGCTGATCGCACAAAGTCTGGCAGAGCAGGATTACCGTGCGCACAGTAAAGGCATTGAATTACGGTTTGAGGAGCAGGGGACGGCACCCGTTATGCGTGGCCAGTCACTGCTGCTTTCGCTGATGGTGCGTAATCTGCTGGATAATGCCATTCGTTATTCTGCCGCCGGGACCTGCGTCACGGTGCGGCTCGATGCGCGGGGATTCACGGTAGAGGATCAGGGGCCGGGCATCAGTACCGAACACCTGTCGCGGCTGGGGGAACGTTTTTACCGGCCACCGGGACAGGAACAGACTGGCAGCGGATTGGGAATTTCGATCATACAAAGGATCGCGCAGTTACATCATCTGAACGTTGTATATCACAATAAAGCAGAAGGCGGACTGGAAGTGCGGGTCAGTCACTGAAGGAATTACCACCGCGTCAGGCCGTTAAGCGGCACGCGTGCGAGCAGACTGTGCAAGGTCTCGCCGTCAGGGAATACCAGTTCCGGTGCCAGATCGGCCAGCGGGTACAGCATGAATTCGCGGTTTTTCATGTCGTAATGCGGCACCGTTAATCGTTCTGTGTTGATCACCTGATCGCCATACAACAGCATATCAAGATCTAACGTACGTGGCCCCCAGCGTTCAGCCTTACGAACGCGTCCCTGATTTTGCTCGATCCCTTGTGTGCAATCGAGCAACTGTTCCGGCGGCAGCAGCGTGTCAAGCGCCACCACAGCATTCAGATAATCAGGCTGATCTTGCGGCCCCAGTGGTTTACTGCGGTAAAACGGGGATGTAGCCACAAAGCGGGTGCGCGGCAGATGTGCCAGCGCCTCCAGCGCGCAGTTTACCTGGTCAAGCGGACGGGCAAGATTACTGCCCAGAGCCAGGTAAACGCGGATCACTGACCGCCATCCTTGCGCGGAACCCGTTTACGCGGACGGCGCGGACGTGCACGGCGGGCCGGTGCCGCGTCGTCACCCAGCGTACCGAGCATGCTCTTCTGGGAGGCCGGAGTGGCTTCCTGGAACTCACCCCACCATTGCGCCAGACTCTGCAATTCGCGGTGCTGTTCCACTTCCGCGCGCAGTACCAGTAAATCATACGCCGCGCGGAATTTAGGATGTTCCATCAGCTTGTGCGCACGTTTACCCTGACGGCGTGACAGGCGCAGTTGCAGCGCCCAGATATCACGCACCAGTGTGGTAATACGTTTCGGAATGGCCAGCGTACGGCATTGCTCATCAAGCACATCGTTCATGGCCAGTGCGAAGGCGTCGTAGTAGGTCAGCCCGCCTTCCTGCGCCAGCTTCTGCGCATGTTCAATCACCGGATACCACAGCATTGCGGCAAACAGGAACGCCGGATTGACGCGCTGATCGTTATGCAGACGGTGGTCGGTATTTTTCAGCACCTGGAGCAGAATATGTTCCATCGGGCTGTCACCCTGCTCAGTAAACTGGCGGGCAATCAGCGGGAACAAGGGCTGGAAGAGCTGGTATTCGCAAAGCTTTTTATACGTCTCTAAGCCGTAACCGGCCTGCAACAGCTTTAGTGATTCTTCAAACAGACGTGCGGGCGGAATTTCCTGTAGCAGCGTCGCCAGACGGGGGATCGGTCCGGCCGTTTCCGGGCTGATTTTCATGTCCAGTTTGGCCGCGAAACGTACCGCACGCAGCATCCGCACCGGATCTTCGCGATAACGGGTTTCAGGATCACCGATCAGACGGATGATACCATTTTCCAGGTCGCGCAGGCCGCCGGTGTAATCGCGGACCGTGAAGTCTGCAACACCGTAATACAGGCTGTTAATGGTGAAGTCACGGCGCTGGGCATCATCTTCAATGGTGCCAAAAATATTGTCGCGCAGCAGCATGCCATTAACGGCCTGCTGGGAGACGTTTTTATCGTCAGTCTCTTCATACTGTTCGTGGTGACCACGGAAGGTCGCCACTTCGATGATTTCCGGGCCAAACATGACATGAGCCAGACGGAAACGACGTCCCACCAGACGGCAGTTGCGGAACAGCTTGCGTACCTGATCCGGCGTAGCGTTGGTGGTGATGTCGAAATCTTTAGGTTTCTTATCCAGCAATAAGTCACGCACACCGCCGCCAACCAGGAAGGCTTCAAAGCCAGACTTGTTCAGACGGTATAAAACTTTCAGGGCGTTTTCGCTGATATCACGACGAGAAATGTTGTGCTCATCGCGGGGAATAATCGTCATCGCACGGGTTTCACCCGCGTAATCGAATGAGGGGCGCGGTTTCTGTACGTGTTCGGCAGAAGGACGCGGGGCTCGCTGTTCATTGCGGTCGCTGCGCGGGTCGTTATGACGATCACCACGGGTATCGCTGCGTTCGCCACGAGGCGGATAAGATGACGAAGAACGCCGGTTGTTGTTATTGCGGCGTTCGCCTCTGTTCGCGTTGTCTTCCCGGCGGCCGCGATTTTCACGGCGTTGCTCGTTGTCACGGCGTTCGGGGTTTTTTGCCTTCACATTGCCTTCAGCCACAGGAGACGGATCACGACGGGAAGTCTCCTCGCGATGAGGTTCTGCATGAAGCGCGGCTTCGTTATGAACAGCCTTTTCTTCACGAACGACTTTATCTTCACGAACTAGCACCTTACGGCAAAAATTGGCTACTCGGGTAAAAATGGTACACCTCGATAGTGACTGAAAAAAATGGGCGTGACGCAAAAACAGCGGCTAATCATAGCTCACGACAGGCGCTTTGAGAATGCCGAAGTCACATCTGCTGCGCATTAGCGTTCCGGCACGGTATCGCTGATGGCGTCCAGTGTGTTGTCGCCCAGCGTAATAATAAAGGCAAAGGATAATCCTGCCAGTTTTCCGGCAGCGTTTGTCCTAAAAATTTCAGCGCTTTAATGATAACCGGTCGCGGATCGCCCGCAGGCAGCGCCGGAGCGTGATTCTGCTTGGAAAGCTTATCGCCATCTTCATTCACCGCCAGCGGCAAATGCAGATATCCCGGTTGCGGATAACCCAGATGCCGGTACAGCGAAATCTGGCGCACGGTCGGTTCAATCAGATCCGCACCGCGTACAATGTGATTCACGCCCTGAAAATGGTCATCGACCACTACCGCAAGATTATAGGCAAACAGCCCGTCGCGGCGGCGGATAATAAAATCTTCTTCGGCCAGTTGATGGCTGGCCTGCAAATGCCCCTGAAGGTCATCGTCGAAACCGTACACCGGCAATGTCTGATGCAGGCGGATGGCAGCATTTTCCGGGCTGAGTTTCAGGTCACGGCAGTGGCCGTCATAGGTGCCACCGATCTGCGCAATACGCTGGCGGGTGCAGCTACAGTAATAACTTTTTTGCTGATGGTACAGCCCGTCCAGTACTTCGCGGTAAGCGCGGTGACGTTTTGACTGCCAGACCACTTCACCCTCCCATTCCAGCCCGTAACGTTCCAGCGTTCTCAGGATACGGTCAGCAGAGCCGGGAATCTCACGCGGCGGATCGATATCGTCGATGCGCACTAACCAGGTGCCATTTTGCGAGCGGGCATGCAGATAGCTGCCAAGAGCGGCGATCAGGGAACCAAAATGGAGGTCACCGGAAGGTGAAGGGGCGAAACGGCCTGTGTATTTTTTTCGCGGCATAAGAATGGGGGACAGCGTTAAAAGGGAACGCGGTGCATGACGCACCGCGTGGAACCCGGACTTAGCCAGCCATCTGCTTTTCGCGGATTTCTGCCAGAGTCTTACAGTCGATACACAAATCAGCGGTAGGACGGGCTTCAAGACGGCGGATGCCAATCTCAACGCCACAGGAATCGCAATAACCGAAATCCTCGTCTTCCACTTTTTTCAGTGTTTTTTCAATCTTTTTGATCAGCTTACGTTCACGGTCGCGGTTGCGCAGTTCGAGGCTGAATTCTTCTTCCTGAGCGGCACGGTCAACCGGATCAGGGAAGTTTGCGGCTTCGTCCTGCATGTGTGAAACGGTACGATCGACTTCATCCCTGAGCTGATTGCGCCATGCTTCAAGAATCTTTTTGAAGTGAGCCAGCTGAGCGTCGTTCATATACTCTTCGCCCGGCTTCTCTTGATACGGCTGCACCCCAGCGATAGCGAGAATGCTCAAGGACGACGTCTTACGGGTTTGGCCTTCTTGCATGATGCTTCTCCTACATAACACGCACTATGTTCATCCACTTTGCACATTCCGGCATGGCCGCAATGTCCAGGCTTCGAACATTTCGATCCCCAACGGGGGAAAAAATCAGGCCGCTATAAATAACAGAAGGCAACGAGGTTGGCAATTATTCCTCGCAGGTGCTTGACAAGCCTGTGAGGAAAAGCGTATTCGCGACCGGTTTTTTATGCCGCCGACAGGGTATTACAGGGTTATCCGAACGTTTTATGTTCACTGATTGACAGTGTCAGCAGCGGTACTCTTTTTGTGAGGCGGATACCCTCAGCAGAAAGTTCAGCACCGTAGCACATCACTTCAACACCCTTGTTTTGTACATACTTCAGTAAATCGGTATAACGCGGATCAATATGGTGTGCAGCGGATACGCTTTCAATACCTGAATGTAAAACAGCGAAGAAAAGTACTGCCCGCTGCCCTTGCTCTGCCATTGACTGTAACTCGCGTAAATGCTTCTGACCGCGCAGTGTGACTGCATCGGGGAAGAATCCCAGCCCCTCCTGCAACAACGTGACAGATTTCACTTCAATATAGCAGTCAGGTTGATTTTCTGCCTGTAACATCAAGTCTATACGGCTGTTTTCGGCGCCGTATTTTACTTCGGTCATTAATTTACTGTAACCGGATAATTCCGGTATTCGCTGTTCATTGATCGCTTCGCGTACCAGCTGATTGGCCCGCAGCGTATTCACGCAAATCCAGTGTTTTTGTTGGGTTTCGGTCAGTTCCCAGCTGTGCGGATATTTGCGTTTGAGATTGTCCGAAGTGGAATACCAGACGGTGTCGCCGGGTGTTGCACAACCGGTCATCGCGCCGGTGTTGGCGCAATGTAAGGTCAGTTCCGTGCCGTCTGGCGTAATCACGTCGGCGAGAAACCGTTTGTAACGTTTGATCAGCGTGGCAGATTGAAGCGCAGGCTCGAAGTCCATGAAAGTTTCCGTGTGAATGGCTCTTGTGAAAGAGAGTGCTAAAAAAGATCAGCTTTCCTGTGTATCGCACAGCGGCCAGGTTTGCAGGCTGTGGTAACGGGTGCGTCCCCGCTCAAACAGGGATTCGTACAAACTGAATCCGGTGGCGTCCAGTTGCCAGCCGGGCGTGGCCGGAGGAATAGCGACCGGACGGGTCGCGCTGCGATACAGCGACACATGGGGATGAAACGGCAGGGTACTCTGATAACACCCGTTGCGTGCTGCGTGTGATCGCAATACGGAGGCCAGTTGCAACAGCGCATTCGGTGCGCGCTTTGTGCCGATCCACACCACGCCGGACCCCGGCCAGTGGCCGATATCATCCAGTTGCAGGCTGAATTTTTGCGCCTGAATACGCCCGGCAACACTGGTCAGCGCCCGGGCTTTCAGATCACTGATTTCGCCTAAAAATGCCAGCGTAATGTGCAGGCTGGCGGCAGCGACGGGGCGGCCGGTTTCTGGCGGGAAGTTGTCCGCACGCCATGCAATTACCTGCTTTTGCATTTTTGCGGGCAATGATAAGGCGAAAAACAGGCGGCGTTCGGCAGACATAGTGTTTCCTGTGAAGACAAATCACGGCAACATGCCGGATGTGGGGCTAAATGCTACAATGCCCGCCGTTCAAAGTTAACTCTCATGGAGAATTCATTGACTTCTTTGCCGGTCAGCGCCGTACTCGAACCGCTTTTAGCCGCATTGCAACAGGCGCCGCAAATCCTGCTGCTGGCTCCGACCGGCGCCGGTAAATCGACCTGGCTGCCGTTGCAGTTGCTGAAACAGGCTAACCTGCCGGGCAAGATCCTGTTGCTTGAACCGCGCCGTCTGGCAGCGAAAAACGTCGCCTTTCGCCTGGCACAGCAACTGGGCGAAACGCCGGGGCAGACGGTGGGATATAGCATGCGTGCTGAAAGCAAAACCAGCGCGGCGACCCGCCTTGAAGTGGTGACCGAAGGTATTCTCACCCGCAGGGTACAGGCTGATCCCGAACTGACCGGTGTGTCGATGGTGATCCTCGATGAATTTCATGAGCGCAGTTTGCAGGCCGACCTGGCGCTGGCATTGTTACTCGATGTGCAAAATGCCCTGCGCGACGATTTAAAGATCCTGATAATGTCGGCTACGCTCGATAACCTGCGTTTATCGGATTTGCTGCCGGATGCGCCGGTGATTGAATCCGCAGGCCGCAGTTTCCCGGTGGATCGCCAGTATCTTTCCCTGGCTTCGCATGAACGGCTGGACGAGGGGGTGGCGCGTGTTGTCAGCCGTCTGATGGACGAAAATCATGGCTCCATGCTGCTGTTTTTGCCGGGCGTAGCGGAAATCACCCGTGTACAAAACCTGCTGACGGGCAGACTGGCGCAGGATGTCGATCTCTGTCCGCTGTACGGCGCGCTGTCATTAGAACAGCAGCAAAAAGCCATCCAGCCTTCGCCTGCCGGACGCCGTAAAGTGGTGCTGGCGACGAACATTGCCGAAACCAGTCTGACCATCGAAGGGATCCGTCTGGTGGTCGACAGCGGCCTGGAGCGCAGCGCCCAATTTGACCCGCGTAGCGGCCTGACACGGCTGGTGACGCAACGAGTCAGCCAGGCCTCGATGACCCAACGTGCGGGTCGTGCAGGGCGTCTGGCGCCGGGCCTGTGCTGGCATTTATTCAGCAAAGATCAGGCTGAACGCGCCAGTCAGCAGGCGGAAGCCGAAATGCTGCAAAGCGACCTGAGCAGCTTCTGGCTGGAGTTATTGCAGTGGGGCTGTCAGGATCCGGCACAGCTACAGTGGCTGGATACGCCGCCCGCTGCCGCGCTGTCTGCCGCAAAAAATCTGTTACAGCAGCTCGGCGCGACCGATGCACAAGGCAAGCTCACCGCTGCCGGGCAACGTATGGCTCAACTCGGCTGCGAGCCGCGACTGGCCGCGATGCTGATTTCTGCCGCCGCACAAAGTCCTGAAGCGCTGGCCACGGCGGCGCTGCTGGCCGCGATGCTCGAAGAACCGCCACGCGGCGGATTGCCGGATATGGATTACTGGTTCAGCCGCCCGCAAGGCAACTGGCAGCGGCGGGCAAAGCAACTGTCGCAGCGCACCGGCGCGAAAAGTGGTGAACCGGATATCGCACTCGCGCCGTGGTTACTGGCGCAGGCGTTCAGTGACCGTATCGCACAGCGGCGCGGCGACGATGGCCGCTATTTACTGGCGAACGGGCTGGGCGCGTCTTTGCCGCAGGATGACGGACTGACCCGTTCGCCGTGGTTAGTTGCCCCGCAGTTATTGCAGGGTAACAACAGCCCGGATGCCCGCATTTTGCTGGCAATGGCGCTGGATATCACGCAACTGCCGTCGCACCTGCCCGCAATTGTGAAAGAGCAGACAGCGGTGGAATGGGATGAAGAAAAAGGCACACTGCGTGCCTGGCGACGCTGGCAGATCGGGCGTCTGGTGCTGAAAGCCAATCCGCTGGCAAAGCCGGACGATGAAGAGCTGCAACAGGCGCTGATCGGCTGGATCCGCACACAAGGTTTGCAGGCGCTGAACTGGTCTGTGGCCGCGGAGCAATTGCGCCTGCGTCTGATCTGCGCCGCAAAATGGCTGCCGGAAGCAGGCTGGCCGGCGGTTGACGAGCAGGCATTGCTCGACAATTTAGAACGCTGGTTACAGCCGTCTTTACAGGGTGTTCGCTCATTAAAATCATTGCAACAGGTTGATTTACATGAGGCTTTGTTAAGATTGCTTGACTGGCAACAACGTCAGCGTCTGGACAGCGCGTTGCCGACACATTACACCGTACCGACTGGCAGTCGTCTGCCAATCCGTTATCATGCAGACCAGCCCCCGGCACTCTCGGTGAGAATGCAGGAGATGTTCGGCGAACAGCGCAGCCCGCAACTGGCGGAAGGGCGTATTGCGGTGGTGCTGGAACTGCTGTCACCGGCGCAGCGGCCGTTGCAAATCACCGCCGATCTGGCGGCATTCTGGCAGGGTTCGTACCGTGAGGTGCAGAAAGAAATGAAAGGGCGTTACCCGAAACATCCGTGGCCGGACAATCCGGCGGAGGCGCTGCCGACGCGGCGCACCAAAAAGGCTTCTGCGCCATGAAGAAATGTACAGAGAACCCCTTTTTTTCAGACATTTCTTCTGGGCGAAATGTAAAGCGGGGCACAGAGTAAGCGCCTTGCTGCCTGAACTTCAGGCACGATAATCTATCCTTTTGAAATAACGTGTTTTTTGAAATCAAAAATGAAAATGACTCAGCTAAGCAGAATCATTATGACGAACACAGCAGCGCGTTGGGAGAATGACTAATGTCTGGCGATGATCGCGAGCCGATTGGCCGTAAAGGTAAACCTGCCGGGCGCAAGCCTGCGCGGGCTCGTCCCGTTCGCCGTAGCCGCCGGGATGACGACTACGAAGAATACGAAGAGGAAATCGATGACGAGTATGAGGATGATGATGACGAAGCAGAACGGGGGTCGCGCATGAGTCGTAAAGCCCCGCCACGTAAAGCCAACAAAGGCGGGAAGAAAAGCAAGAAGCGCTGGCTGTTCTGGTTGTTAGTCAAACTGTTTGTCGTCTTCCTGATTTTGCTGGGGATTTACGCGGTTTATCTCAACAAGCAAATTCATGACCGTATTGATGGCGGCAAAGTCTGGCAGTTACCTGCGGCGGTGTATGGCCGTCAGGTCAATCTTGAGCCGGACATGCAAATCAGCAAAGCTGAAATGGTCGGGTTGCTGGAAGGCACGCAGTATCGCGAAGTCACGCGCATCACCCGCCCGGGCGAGTTTACGGTTCACGCGAATTACATTGATTTGCTGCGCCGCCCGTTTGATTTCCCGGAAGGGAAAGAAGGGCAGGTCAACGCCCGCCTGATGTTTGACGGCAGCAGCCTTTCAGAGATTAAAAACCTGGATAACCAGCGTGATTTCGGGCTGTTTCGCCTTGATCCGCGTCTGATCACCATGTTGCAGGCGTCGAATGCCAACGGGGAACAGCGTCTGTTCGTGCCGCGTTCCGGCTTCCCGGATTTGCTGGTCGATACGCTGCTGGCCACGGAAGACCGCCATTTCTACGAGCATGATGGTATCAACTTCTATTCCATTGGTCGTGCCGTGGTGGCTAACCTGACCGCGGGTCACGCGGTACAGGGCGGTTCAACACTGACACAACAGCTGGTGAAGAACCTGTTCCTGACCAACGAACGTTCGCTGAGTCGTAAAGCGCGTGAAGCGGTGATGGCCATCCTGCTTGATGCGGATTACAGCAAGGACCGCATTCTCGAGCTGTATCTGAACGAAGTATATCTCGGTCAGAGCGGGTCCGATCAGATCCGCGGTTTCCCGCTGGCGAGCCTGTATTACTTTGGCCGTCCGGTGAATGAACTGAGCCTCGATCAGCAGGCCTTGCTGGTGGGTATGGTAAAAGGTGCCTCGCTGTATAACCCGTGGCGTAACCCGCAGATGGCGTTGCAACGTCGTAATCTGGTGCTGCGTTTACTGGTTGAGCAGAAAGTTATCGATCAGGAACTGTATGACATGCTGAGCGCCCGCCCGCTGGGTGTGCAGCCGAAAGGCGGGGTGATTTCGCCGCAGCCAGCATTTATGCAGATGGTGCGTCAGGAACTGCAGGCCAAACTGGGCGATAAAGTTCAGGACATGTCCGGGGTGAAAATCTTCACCACGCTGGATCCGATTTCTCAGGATGCGGCGGAAAAAGCGGTCGAGGAAGGCATTCCGTTACTGCGTAAGAAAAGCGGTCTGAATGATATCGAGACGGCGATGGTGGTGGTTGACCGCTATACCGGTGAGGTGCGGGCGATGGTCGGCGGCGCGGAAACGCAGTTCGCGGGCTTTAACCGTGCCATGCAGGCGCGACGTCAGGTCGGCTCGCTGGCTAAACCGGCGACCTACCTGACCGCGTTATCTCAGCCGGATAAATACCGTCTGAACACCATTCTGGCTGACCAGCCGCTGACGCTGAAACTGGCGAACGGCCAGACATGGTCGCCGAAAAACGATGACCATCAGTTCCGGGGCCAGGTTCTGCTGGTGGATGCCCTGGCGCGTTCAATGAACGTCCCGACAGTTAATCTGGGGATGGCCGTTGGCCTCGACAACATCACCAAAACGCTGATTGATTTGGGCATCCCGAAAGAATCGCTGAACCAGACGCCATCCATGCTGCTGGGTGCGATTGCCCTGACGCCGATGGAAGTCGCGCAGGAATACCAGACCATAGCCAGCGGCGGCAATAAAGCGCCACTGTCTGCGGTGCGCTCGGTGATTGCTGAAGACGGCACGGTGCTCTATCAGAGCTTCCCGCAGGCGGTACGGGTGATCCCGCCGCAGGCTGCATATCTGACGTTGTATGCCATGCAACAGGTGGTGCAGGAAGGGACCTCACGCGCCCTGGCGAATAAATTCCCGAAACTGCATCTGGCAGCGAAAACCGGTACCTCGAACGAACTGCGTGACAGCTGGTTTGCCGGCATCGATGGTAACCAGGTGGCGATCACCTGGGTAGGTCGTGATAACAATGGTCCGTCCAAACTGTGGGGGTCCACCGGTGCGCTGGTGCTTTACGGACGCTATCTGGAAAACGGCACACCTCAGCCACTGGATCTGCAAATGCCTGAAGGCATCAGTACGATGAATATTGATGGCAGCGGTAACTTTGTCTGTGGCAACAGCGGTGGCCTGTTGGGCGGAAGTGGTGCAGTGCGTTCAATCCCGGTCTGGACCGATTCGCCTGACGCCATGTGCCAGGCGTCTGTGACTGCTGTTCAGCAACAACAGCAACAGATCCAGCAACAGCAACAAATCCAGCAGCAACAACAATCCGGGCAGCAACAGCCGCAGGATGAGAAGAAAGACAGTAACGGCGTTGCGGGTTGGATCAAGGATATGTTCGGCTCAGGGAATTAATTCCATAAACCTCAAAGGCGCAATGAAAGTTGCGCCTTTTTTATTTGTTATTCTCACTCAAATTAACCCGCCGCGTTTTACATCTTCTGCAAATACGCCACATTCATTCCCGTTTAATTTATAAGAGTTTTTACCCCTGTTTAACATGGGGATATTTTTTATTCGTTCGGGCAATCTATACATTAAATAGGCTTGCAGCCGCGCAAGCATTGAGCATAATATGCGACGGTTATAATAATAATTATCGTTTACATTCCCATTACTCCTCCAGAGATTATGCAATGGTTTCTCAACGTTCGCTTTCAACCTCAGTCCGACAAGGCGCATTCAGGCGCCGGACGTTAGCTTTAACTATCGCCGCTGCGCTCGGCTCTGCCGCGTTTTATGCCGGTGCAGCCACCACCGCGCCTGCGAAAGAAGACACCATCAACGTGACCAGCCAGGCAACGGCTGAAGCGGCGCCAGAATCGGCATGGGGGCCGGCGGCCACTATCGCTGCGAAACACAGCGCAACCGGCACGAAAACTGACACGCCGCTGGTGAAGACACCACAATCTGTTTCCGTGGTCACCCGCGAAGAAATGGACATGAAGCAGCCAGGGACCGTGAAAGAGGCGCTGGGCTATACGCCGGGCGTCTTTGCCAGTCGTGGCAGCTCTAACACTATTGACGCCATGGCCATCCGTGGCTTCACCTCGGTCAACACTAACCAGTATCTCGATGGCATCAAACTTCAGGGGGATAACTATTCCGAAGTGTCGATGGATCCGTACATGCTGGAGCGCGTTGAAGTGCTGCGCGGGCCGTCTTCCGTTTTGTACGGTAAGAGCAACCCTGGCGGTGTCGTCAGCATGGTCAGCAAACGCCCGACGACTGAACCGCTGAAAGAAGTGCAGTTCAAAATGGGTACCGATAACCTGTTCCAGACCGGTTTTGATTTCAGCGATGCTATCGATGATGCAGGCGTCTATTCTTACCGTCTGACCGGCGTGGCGCGCAGTCAGGATGCGCAGCAGGAAATGGCAAAAGAGAAACGCTATTCAATCGCGCCGTCTTTCTCATGGCGTCCTGATGATAAAACTGACTTCACCTTCCTGAGCAATTTCCAGAACGATCCGGATGCCGGATTCTACGGATGGTTACCTCGTGAAGGGACTGTGGTGCCGTATTACGACGCCAATGGAAAAGCGCATAAATTACCGACAGACTTCAACGAAGGTGAAGCGGGTAATCGCATGTCCCGTAACCAGAAAATGGTCGGTTACAGCTTCGCCCATCAGTTTGATGATACCTGGACGGTTCGCCAGAACCTGCGTTACACCAAACTCGATACGGAATATAAATCGGTTTACGGCTTCGGCTACCTCGGTAACGGTAACATTACCCGCAGCTATGTTCAGTCCAAAGAGAAGCTGGCGAACTTTGATGTCGATACACAGGCTCAGGCTAAATTCGGCACCGGCGATGTCGGTCACACCGTGCTGGTGGGTGTCGATTACATGCGTATGCGTAATGACATTAATGCCGATTACGGCAGCGCAAGTAATCTGAACCTGGCCAATCCGCAATACGGTAACGGCAATGTTTCGCTCTATTTCCCGTATAAGCTCCTCAACCGTCAGGAACAAACCGGCCTGTACGCGCAGGATCAGGCGGAATGGAACAAGTGGATCCTGACCGTCGGTGGCCGTTACGATTTTGCGAAAAGCTCAACCTACACCCGCACTACCAACAGCGCATCGCAGATTAACGACCAGCAGTTTACCTGGCGTGGTGGTCTGAACTACCTGTTCGACAATGGTATTTCTCCATACTTCAGCTACAGCGAGTCGTTTGAGCCAACGGCAGGCGCGACCAAGCAAGGTCAGCCTTTCGATCCTTCAATGGGTAAGCAGTACGAAGCCGGGATCAAATACATCCCGAACGATCGTCCGGTCAGCCTGACGGCCGCGGTATACCAGCTGACAAAAGACAAAAACCTGACAGCCAATCCGTCTGACGCGGCCTTTAGCGTTCAGTCCGGTGAAATCCGTTCGCGCGGTGTGGAACTGGAAGCCAAAGCCGCGGTGAATGCCAACATCAACGTCACGGCGTCTTACACTTACACCGATGCAAAATACACGCATGACACCAATTTCGAAGGCAAGCGTCCTGTTGAAGTGCCGGCAAATATGGCGTCTTTGTGGGCGGATTACACCTTCCACGAAACCGCGCTCAGCGGCCTGACAGTGGGCTCCGGCGTGCGCTATGTCGGTGCCAGCTCCAGCTTCTACACCGCAAACGGCGTGAATGCATCCAGAGAGAATGAGGCATTCAACGTCTCGTCCTATACGCTGGTCGATGCTACGGTGAAATACGATCTGGGTCGTTTCGGTATGCCGGGTTCTTCTGTTGGTCTGAACATCAACAACCTGCTGGATCGTGAATATGTCGCCAGTTGCTACCGCGATTATGCCTGTTACTGGGGCTCGGATCGTCAGGTGGTCGCAACGGCCACATTCCGCTTCTGATACCCGTCAACGCATCTGCAACCAGAATTATTTAGGGTATCGGTAGCAGTGACGTGGTCAAATCCGGGCACGCTGGTCGTGCCCGTTTCCTGTTCTCAACCAGATGTCGACGTAGAAAATCTTATGCCTGATAACAACGTACATCCTTCTTCCCCGCTGCCAGACAGCGTATTTCGCCTGCAAGATGTCAGCTTTACCGTGCCGGGGAGAACGCTGCTGGCGCCACTGTCGCTGACTTTTCCACAAGGAAAAGTGTGTGGACTGATTGGTCATAACGGGTCGGGAAAGTCGACGTTACTTAAAATGCTCGGGCGGCATCAGTCTGCGACATCCGGAACGATTTATCTCAATGAAACGCCACTGGCACAGTGGGACAGTAAAGCCTTTGCGCGTCAGGTTGCCTACCTGCCGCAGCAGCTTCCTGCCGCAGAAGGTATGACCGTACAGGAACTGGTGGCGATTGGCCGCTATCCCTGGCACGGCGCACTGGGGCGTTTCAAGCCTCAGGACAAAGAAAAGGTTGAAGAAGCTATTGCACTGGTCGGCCTCAAACCGTTTGCCCGGCGTCTGGTAGACAGCCTCTCCGGCGGCGAACGTCAGCGCGCCTGGCTGGCAATGATGGTGGCGCAGGACAGCCGTTGCCTGCTGCTCGATGAACCGACTTCTGCGCTGGATATTGCCCATCAGAAAGACGTGCTGGCGTTGATCCAGCGTCTGAGCCGTGAAAAAGGCTTAACGGTGATCGCGGTGCTGCATGACCTGAACATGGCCGCACGTTATTGCGATCAGCTGATGGCTTTGCGCGGTGGCGAAATGATTGCACAGGGCGCGCCGCAAGAGATGATGCGCGGCGATGTGCTTGAACAAATTTATGGTATTCCGATGGGAATCCTGCCGCATCCTGCGGGTGGTGCGCCGGTGAGCTTCGTATACTGATATGTCTGATATTTCAAACTTTTCCGGATTAACCCGTCGCCGTCTGTTGCAGATGATGGCGCTTTCCCCGTTGCTGACCTCACTGCCGGCACTGTCGGCATCGCGTCCTGATCTCAGCCGGATTATTGCCCTTGAATGGTTGCCTGCCGAGTTGCTGATCGCACTCGGCGTGATGCCGCTGGCGATTGCAGATATTCGTAATTACAACACCTGGGTTGTTGAACCGACGCTGGCTCCGGGCGTGATTGATGTCGGTCAGCGTACCGAACCTAATATGGAACTTATTCAGCAACTGAAACCCTGGCTGTTGCTGATCACTTCCGGTTATGGCCCGACCACCCGTCAGCTCGAAACGATTGCGCCGGTGCTGGGCGTTAAAGCCAATGACGGTTCGGCGAAACCGCTAAATCTGGCCATCAGTTCTCTGCATAAACTGGCCGATACCCTCGGGTTACAGGATCGCGCCGAAACGCATTTGCAGTTGTACCGCAACACGCTGACGCAAACCCGCGAGCAACTGAAGCCGGTCGCGCATCAGCCGCTGCTGTTAATCACCTTCATTGATACGCGCCACGTTCTGGTGTTTGGCGTAGGCAGCATGTTCCATGAAGTGATGGGCGAACTCGGGCTGACTAACGCCTGGGCGGGGGAAGGCAGCTTCTGGGGCAGCGTATCGGTGGGCGTTGAGCGCCTGGCCAGCATTAAAAATGCCCGCGTATTGTGTTTCGAACATGACAACACCGATATGATGGATGCCGTGGCGAAAACGCCGCTGTGGAAATCCATGCCGTTCGTACGTGCGGATCAGTTCAGCATCGTGCCCGCCGTGTGGTATTACGGCGCAACCTTCAGCGCGATGCACTTCTGCAAGACGTTAACCCGAACCCTGAGGAAACCGGTATGAATCGCCGTGCGCTCAGCGTTTCGCTGCTCCTGCTGATTCTCCTGACGCTGGCCGCCGGTGCGCTCAGTATCTACAACCTGCATCAGCAACTGCCTTATGCGCAGTGGCGCGGCGCGCTATGGCATCCTGATATCGACAATGTTCAGCAGATGCTTTTTCATTACAGTTTGCTGCCGCGTGTCGTCGTGGCCTTGCTGGCGGGAGCCGGGCTGGGACTGGTCGGTTTGCTGTTCCAGCAGGTGTTGCGCAATCCGCTGGCGGAACCCGCAACACTCGGTGTCTCGGCGGGCGCACAGCTCGGTCTGACGGTGGCCACTTTGTGGGCGCTGCCGGGCGGAATGATCACCCAGCAGTTTGCCGCCATGACGGGCGCGGTGGTTATCGGTGCACTGGTGTTCGGTATTGCCTGGGGCAAACGCATGTCACCGGTCACGCTGATCCTCGCCGGTCTGGTGCTCGGCTTATATTGCAGTGCGGTGAACGGCCTGATCGGCATTTTCAACTATCAGAATCTGCAAAGTTTGTACATGTGGAGCAGTGGTGCGCTGAACCAGCAGGACTGGGATGTGGCGAGTTTCCTGCTGCCACGTGTGATTATCGTCTGGCTGCTGGCATTTTTGTTGCAGCGTCCGATGACGTTGCTGGGGCTGGATGACGGTGTTGCCAAAAATCTCGGCCTCGGGCTGTCAGCGGCGCGTCTTGCTGTGCTGACGCTGGCGATTCTGATGAGTGCGCAACTGGTTAATGCGGTGGGGATTATCGGCTTTATTGGCCTGTTTGCACCGCTTCTGGCAAAAATGTTGGGCGCACGTCGACTGGCTGTACGGCTGGTCATGGCGCCGGTGATCGGTGCGTTGCTGCTCTGGTTTACCGATCAGGTGATGCAAACCATCACCACATTCTGGATGGAAATTCCGACCGGTGCCGCGACGGCGCTGGTGGGTGCGCCGCTGCTGTTATGGCTGCTGCCGCGTCTGCGTAATAACATGGTACCGCCGCCGATGAATCAGGGCGACCATGTGCCCGATGAACGTCAGCATCTGGTGCGCTGGGTGTCACTGGCACTGACCGTGTTGTTCTTCGGCCTGATGGTTGCGCTGATGGCCGGACGTAACGCCACCGGCTGGAGCTGGTCAACCGGTGCCGACCTGCAGGCGTTGTTGCCGTGGCGGTTACCGCGCGTGCTGGCAGCGTTGGCGGCAGGCGTGATGCTGGCGTCATCCGGTGTGCTGATTCAAAAACTGACCGGTAATGCGATGGCCAGCCCGGAAGTGCTGGGGATCAGCTCCGGTGCGGCGACGGGTGTGGTGGTGATGATGTTTATCGTGCCGGGCGATGCCTTTGTATGGCTGTTGCCGGCGGGCACGGCCGGTGCGGCGCTGACGCTGCTGGTGATTATGGTCGCCTCGGGGCTGAGAAGTTTTTCGGCCGAACGTATGTTACTGACCGGTATCGCGCTGAGTACCGCATTCACCACGCTGATGACGTTGCTGCTGGCGAGCGGCGATCCGCGCATGGGCGGCTTGCTGACCTGGCTTTCCGGTTCAACCTATTCCGTTTCTGCACAAGCGGCGTGGCGCACGCTGATCCTGGCCGGGGTGCTGATGGTTCTTGTGCCATTCTGCCGCCGCTGGATCAATATTCTGCCACTGGGTAGCGTGACGGCGAAATCGGTCGGAGTGGCGCTGACGCCCACCCGCGTGGCGATCTTACTGCTGGCGGCGGTGATGACGGCAGCGGCGACGCTGACGGTCGGACCGCTGAGTTTTGTCGGGCTGATGGCACCGCATATGGCGCGTATGATGGGATTTCGCAGGGCGCTCCCGCAGTGGATGGTCGCCAGCGTGCTGGGCGGGTTGCTGATGATCTTTGCTGACTGGTGCGGACGTATGATCATCTTCCCGGATCAGATCCCCGCTGGTTTGCTGGCGACGTTTATCGGCGCACCGTACTTTATTTATCTGCTGAGAAAGCAGGCACAATAATAAAAAAGGGCACTCCGGTGAGTGCCCTGAAATCAGCTGATATCGTCTTAAAAATTCACTTTTAAACCGACAGCGGCCTGATAGTTGCTGTAATCATTTTCACCGGCAGAGGCACCCGCCTGACCCCAGACCTGTATGTTTTCTGACGCTTTTCCGCTGAGACCCATCCGCAATCCATAGCGGTTTTCCGGGACATCGCTGCTGAGGGTATCGCCGTTAAAGGTCAGAGAATCTGCATACTGGCCATTTTCCCAATTCACTTCTACATAAGGAACCAGTGCGCTGCGGTCATTGCTGCTACGGTTAGATAAGCGAATAGCCGCGCGACTTTGCAATGCATCATCACTGCCGCCGGTGATACGGCTACCGTTGGTTTCGGTGTGGTTTTCACTGTCATAGCGGTTATAGATAACCTGCGCCTGAGGCTCAACCGTCCATTCACGGGTTGCTGACTGGCCGAAAGCCAGCAGATACCCTGTTTCCAGTGAAGTCTGGATCCCCTGGCTGCGGTAGTTTTCTTTGTCCAGCTGGTCGCCCTGTACGCTGTTGTCATACCAGGCATAGTGTGCCCAGCTGTCTACATACCAGCCTTTTTGGTGCTGCGCATCCTGATACCAGGTCGCATAGGTCCCCACGCTATAACCGCTTACTTTACCCGTTGCGCCGTAGTGGTTGCCCTCTGCTTGCGATTGAGTCCTGCTTTCGCCAACACCTGCCATGATGCCTAACTGATACTGGCCACCACTGGCCGTATCGCCGGTAAGAAGCTCAGTTCCCAGTTGCAGTGCGGTACTGTTGATATCCAGGGATAAATCGCCGCCCGCCGCATTAAGCTCAGTCGCATCGCTGTGAATGAACAGCCAGGCCCGCCCGTCCTCACTTTTTTGTGCAGTACCGCGATCATGCTGCTGCAACGTGAACATACGCTGCGCAGCCAGCTGGTTACCGAGATAAGCACCGGTTTCAGGGCGATAGAGCGAAGGTGCCGGTGTCGGGTCCGGCGTCGGCTCAGGCGTGGGGTCAGGAATGGGATCCGGGGTGGGATCAGGAATTGGATCAGGCTCAGGCGTAGGATCGGGATCGGGCGTAGGGTCGGGCTCCGGGGTGGGATCCGGTTCCGGCGTGGTTGCCGAACTCAGATACCAGTCGCCATTCTGGGTATTCTGGAACAGGTTATATTCATATGCCCCGGCAACCGCGCGGTTCGCCAGCGAGAACTGCCCGTCAGAAGTGCCTTCTACACTGATGACTTCCATGCCTTGCAGGCTTTCAGCGCCCATTCCACCGATATTATTGACGGTCAGGGAAGATTGTCCGTAGCTGTTACCTCCGATCACCAGTGTGTCAGTCAGTGATGCATCATCGCCCAGTTCGCTGTTCATCACTACGGTTCCGTTATCGCCCGTATAATCGCCGGTAATGACATAGCGATTACCTACCTGGCCGCCGCCCAGCAACAGTGTGCCGGCATTGTTCATGTTTCCCTGCAACGTTGTTGTGCCAGCGGTGACTGATGCTTTACCGGGCAGGGCGTTATAGGCCATCACCGTTCCGCTGTTATTAATGTCACCCGTAACATTCCCTTGTGAAGCAAACCAGGCACCTTGCGCGACATTTACTTCAGGTGCGGTCAGGGAGCCGGTAGCCTCAACCAGTAATCCCCCGCCGCTATTGATGAGGGCATTTCCCGCCGAGGTGACATTGCCACTCAGGGTCAGTTGTCCGTGGTTAACCAACAATGTTGATTCATCGCTGCCGGTAAGGTTGATATCACCGGACAATGCCCAGTCATTACCGTTCATCGTCAGCGTTTTAAAGCCAGTGCCGGCCGACGTGCCGGTAAAATTGGCATCCTCAGATCCGGTTTCATAAAGCACCAGGGTATTGGTGTCTGCTGTGCTGCTGATAACGTCGCCGTTGAGCACGGATCCGGTGCTAAGTGTCAGGGAATTGCTGCCAGTGCCTGAGAAATTAACCGCTGCTTCTTTCCCTGAGAGGGTGCCGTAATTGGTGATATCGAAACTGGCAGTGTCAGAAATCAGGATGCCTGAATCCAGTTCAGAAGATATCGTGCCTCCGGCCTGGTTGATTATCACCCCATTGGCATTTCCCCTGCCTACCACACCGCCGGTTTTACCTGAGATGAGTCCGGAATTGAGTATCTGGCTTTGCGGATCGCCGTCTGCTGCTGAGTTGAATATCACACCGTAGCCGGTGCTGTTCACCACGCTACCTTCGGTACTGTTATAGTGGCCGCCGTTATAAAAATAAACCGCTGTGCGTGGTTTGTCAGGATTGGACGCTTTTATTGTGCCGCTGTTATTTACGATTGAAAATTCCTTGAGATAGACAGCATCGGACTGAGATTCAATATAACCAGACTCACTATTATTGACCGTTCCGCTACCGTTCATTCGTACAGAATAATCATCACCGGCAAATTCTGTTCCGGTTGTAGTAATACTTACAGTGTTATTAAGTGTTGAATTATTCCCCTCAAATAAAATACCATTTTTTCCGGTTATTTCAGGCACAATGCTTTCGCTGTCTGACGGTGAAGGCCGTACCATTTCGAAGGTATTCCCGTCACCCGTAATAATGACGGCAGTACCCGTGGGATCGGTAAGGCTTTCTGCAGGCTGGAATAATGTGTCGGTGCCATCGAAAGACGTGGTTGTGAGCAGGGTCGCTCCGCTGTTTGCTTTTACCGGCGCAGAGGCCGCCATTGCCGGAGGAATTCCCTGTGCCAGAAAAAGAGGGAGTGCGGTATAAAGGGCAATTCTGAGTACAGAGATCCGGGATTTAACAGGTATATTCCCTGTCGTCCTGGAAGTTAAATAATTTTTATATACCATGCTGAATACAATTCCTTTGCATCATTCATTTGAAGTGATATTTGAAAAGCCGGAATTGTATCTTTTGGCGGTGGTTAAATAAAATACAGATATTATATATATCACGGGAAGGTATTCCTCCCGTGAATAATAAATTAATTTACATTATTAAAGCTTAGCGAAACAACGACGTGCTGCATCGATGGTGCGCTGAATATCTTCCTGCGTATGGGCGATAGACATAAAACCTGCTTCGAACGCGGAGGGGGCGAGGTAAACACCTTCATCCAACATCAGGTGGAAGAACTTTTTGAAACGTTCAACGTCACATTTCATCACATCCTGATAGCAGGTGACGGTTTCAGCATCGGTAAAGAACAACCCGAACATGCCGCCGACGTGATTCACCGCGAACGGAATATTTTCTTTGCGTGCCGCGTCCAGCAAGCCTTCGGCCAGTTGGGTGGTGCGTTCGGTCAGGGTCTGATGAACGCCCGGCTGTGCGACTTGTGTCAGGCAGGCAATACCGGCAGCCATGGCAATCGGGTTACCGGAAAGTGTTCCTGCCTGATAAACCGGCCCCGTTGGTGCCAGCGCTTCCATCACATCGCGGCGCCCGCCGAATGCGCCCACCGGCATTCCGCCGCCGATGATTTTACCCAGGCATGTGAGGTCAGGCATCACATCATAATAATCCTGCGCACCACCCAGTGCGACACGGAAACCGGTCATGACTTCATCGATGATCAACAGTGCGCTAAATTCATCACAAATTGCCCGCAGACCGGGCAAAAACTCAGGCAATGGCGGTACACAGTTCATATTGCCAGCGACCGGCTCAACAATGATACAGGCGATATCGTCAGGAAATTGTTCGAACGCGGCGCGGACAGAATCCAGATCATTATAGGTACAGGTCAGCGTGTGTTTGGCAAAATCAGCCGGTACGCCTGGTGAGTTTGGCTGGCCGAGGGTCAGCGCGCCGGAACCGGCTTTCACCAACAGGCAGTCGGCATGGCCATGGTAACAGCCTTCGAATTTGACGATTTTATCGCGATGCGTGAAACCACGCGCCAGACGGATGGCACTCATCGTCGCTTCGGTGCCGGAGTTCACCATGCGCACCATGTCCATGCTGGGCACCAGACCGGTCACCAGTTCGGCCATTTTGACTTCCATCTCGGTCGGTGCCCCAAAGCTCAGACCGCGCTCTGCCGCTTCAATCACCGCATTGCGGATTTCAGCATTGTTATGGCCAAGCACCATCGGTCCCCATGAACCCACGTAGTCGATGTAGGCTTTACCATCGGCATCAAACAGGAAAGCGCCGTCAGCACGCGCGATGAATAAGGGGGTGCCGCCGACGCCGGAGAAGGCACGTACCGGCGAGTTAACACCGCCCGGGATCAGCGCTTGCGCCTGCGTGAACAGACTTTCTGACTTACTCATTATTCGGCTCCTGAATTGCTGGGTTCAATATGTGATGAAAAGATTAACGCGCCCATTCTAGTGAACTGAGCGGCGTTATCAAACCGTAAACCGTGCGGCATTTTGTTGCAGATCCTGTCAGGACGGCAATTTGTATGATTAAATCCATTTACCTTCCATAACCTTTTTTGTATTTCGCCTTCCGTGATGAATGAATCAGACACTGAAATTTTAGCGGATTCGCCCGCGCGCGGTCCGCGCAAACGCAGCGAAATCCTGCGCCTTGTATTGCGTCGCGATAAAACGCCGGTCACCATTTTGCTTGTCGCCGCTGTGGTCGGCACGGCCGCCGGTTTACTCGGCGTAGCATTCGAAAAAGCGGTGAACTGGGTGATGGCGGTCCGGCTTTCCGGGCTGGATGTCTTCAGTGATTACTGGATCCTGCTGTGGCCACTGACGTTTGTGTTTTCCGCCGCACTGGCGATGGTCGGGTACTATCTGGTTCGGTGTTATGCGCCCGAGGCGGGCGGTTCAGGGATTCCGGAAATTGAAGGCGCGCTGGAGGAATTAAGGCCGGTACGCTGGTGGCGTGTGATCCCGGTGAAATTTTTCGGCGGCATGGGGACGCTGGGCGCGGGTATGGTGCTGGGAAGGGAAGGGCCAACTGTTCAGATGGGCGCGAATGTCGGGAAAATGATGGTCGATATTTTCCGGCTGCGCAGTGCGGAGGCGCGGCATTCGTTGCTGGCAACCGGTGCGGCGGCCGGTCTTTCGGCCGCATTTAATGCGCCGCTTGCCGGTATTCTGTTTATTCTCGAAGAGATGCGGCTGCAGTTCCGTTACAGCCTGATCTCGATAAAAGCGGTGTTTATCGGCGTGATCATGTCGAGTATCGTTTTCCGTATTTTTAACGGTGACGGCGCGGTGATTGAAGTCGGCAAACTGGCGAGTGCGCCGCTCAACACCCTGTGGTTGTATCTGGTGTTAGGCATGGTATTTGGTGTGGTCGGCGTCTGCTTTAACGCCCTTATTTTCCGTACGCAGGATATGTTTGCCCGCGTGCATGGTGGAAATCTGCGTAAAATCCTGCTTATCGGCGGCATGTTGGGAGGATTCTGCGGCCTGCTCGGGCTGGTGCATCAGGAAGCCACCGGGGGAGGATTCGCATTGATCCCGCTGGCGGCGGCAGGAAAATACAGCCTGATGATGTTGCTGGCGATCTTCGTTGTCCGGGTGGTCACGACGCTGTTGTGCTTTGCGTCCGGTGCACCGGGAGGGATTTTTGCCCCGATGCTGGCGCTGGGCACGTTGCTCGGCACCGCATTCGGTACGGCGGCACTGGCGTGGTTCCCGCAATACGGCATTCAGCCTGCCACTTTTGCCATTGCCGGAATGGGCGCGCTATTTGCCGCCAGTGTGCGTGCACCGCTGACCGGTATCGTGCTGGTGCTGGAGATGACCGATAATTATCAGCTGATTTTACCGATGATTATTACCTGCCTGGGGGCGACCCTGCTGGCGCAGTTTTTGGGCGGTAAACCCTTGTATTCCGCCATCCTGACCCGCACCTTACAGAGGCAGGAACGTGAGAATGCCGAAAAAACGCAGGCCGGGGTTACCACTGAAAGCACCAATGAGCAGGACAACGCAGCCAAAAATGCCCATACTTGAAGCATTAACTCAGGTATAAGATAATGAGTATATTATTCAGACAGTCAATCCGGCGGCCTGAACAAATGCGGATTGGGAGTGAGAAATTATGAGTGAAGCATTGTTGAATGAAACAGCCGCGTTGCCGTTACAGTTTACTGAGGCCGCGGCACGTAAGGTGAAAAACCTGATTTCCGATGAGGAAAACCCGAACCTGAAACTGCGTGTGTATATCACCGGGGGCGGTTGTAGCGGTTTCCAGTACGGTTTCACCTTTGACGACAAAATTAATGATGGTGACATGACCATCGAAAAAGCCGGTGTGGCGCTGGTGGTGGATCCGATGAGCCTGCAATATCTGGTCGGCGGTTCGGTGGATTATACCGAAGGGCTGGAAGGTTCACGTTTTGTGGTGACCAATCCGAATGCAAAAACCACCTGTGGTTGTGGTTCCTCTTTCAGCATTTAATTACCCGTTTCAAAGAAAAAGCCCGTTTGCGCATGCAGACGGGCTTTTTTATGCTTAAAACCCCCGTTTAAAAGGGCGCTCAGGTAAGTGAGTATTCACAAGGGGGTTACCATTCAACCGTTACCAGCTTCGAACCGGGGCTAATCCCCGGCACGGCGGTAAGCATTTTTTCGCTGATGTGCGGTTGCATCATCGTCCGGCTGGCGCAGATGACTGAAGTGTGAGTGCGCGCAGCATTAATCTTGCAACCTGGCATGATCGTCAGGCTGACGCCAATCTGGCCGCCCGTCATGCCCGCGACAGCAAACAGCGGGCTCAGTGCGAGCAGCACACTGAGTAAAAGAGCTTTCATTATTGTTATTCCTGCTGGTGTAGATCAACAAAATCAGCCTGGCTGAAAAGGTTATCGGTCTAATTTTCGCGGTCTTTAATCCGAAGTTGTTATGATTTGGAGATAAACCGCTTTTTTGTCGTTGTTCATACCGTTATTTATATTAATTTGCTTGTTTAACAAACAGATAATCGTAAGGCGGGGGTGGCAACGTACGAAGGATGTTACGCCGGATAGAGTAACAGAAGGCGACGAAAAATTATTGATTTCGGTTAATAATACAACAATCCGGGAAGGCGCCTGCGGGTCTGCCCGTTGATACACTTTCATGTTGGTGAGCATTCACCCTTCAGGGATAGCAGCAAGCTGCGGGCAAAGTTGTTGTGCAGCCAGAAGGATACGCGGTCCGGCGCGGCTGAACCAGTCGGGATCCAGGGCGATAACCTGCGCACTGAGCATCGGGCCCCAGTAATCTTCTATCACCTGTTTCTGCGGTTTTCCGCCTGATATAACAATAACCTGAGGATGACGGCTTAAAACCTGTTCCCGGCTGACCTGAGGCCAGGGTACGCGGCTGTCAGCGAAAATATTTTTTGCGCCGCACACGTTAAGCACTTCGCTTTGCATTGTGGTGGCGGCAGCCGTAAACAGCGGCTGGGTGCCGAACTGAATAAAGGCAGAAACCGGTTTTTCGCGGCGATATTTCAGCTTCAGCGCCTGCCATTGCTGACGGAAATCCGCCGCGGCTTGTTTTGCCTTTTCCGGCGAAGGGCTGTACACCGCCAGCTGTTCCAGTGCCTGTGTTACCTGTTGAGCATTTTGCGGATCAAGATAGATAACCTGTATCCCCAGCGAAATCAGCTGATCCAGCGGGCGTTGCGGGTTACCGCCCCGCCAGGCGAGGACTAAATCAGGTTTCAGCGTCACAATGCGTTCAACGTTGATTCCCTGCCAGTTAGCCACCTGCTCAAGCTTTCTGGCCTGGGGTGGATAATCGGAGTAAGCACTAACTCCGATTATCCGGTCGCCCAGACCGGCGGCAAACGCCAGTTCTGTCAGACTGGGTGCCAGCGTGATCACCCGTTGTGCAGGTGCGGCATTGGCCACCACAGGCAACAGCAGGCCGCTCAGAATGAGGCAGAACCGGCTTATCATTATTCTTCGGAAGCTGCCAGCGCTGTCAGCATCGCATCCACCATCAGAGTGGATTGCTGTGCGGCGACAACCAGGAATTCTTCAAAGCTCAGGTGAGATTCACCATCGGCAACGTCAGAAATCGCGCGAACGACCACGAACGGCGTATCGAAAAGGTGGCAAACGTGACCGATAGCGGCAGCTTCCATTTCGACAGCCGCAACCTGCGGGAAGGTCGCGCGGATACGTGCCAGAGGCGCGGCACCATTGATGAAGGCGTCACCGCTGCAAACCAGGCCGCGGACGGCGTTCAGGTTCAGTTCACGGATGCAGTTCTCTGCCAGTTCAATCAGTGCCGGATCAGCGGTGAACGCAGGCGGACAACCGGCCATCTGGCCCGGTTCGTAACCAAACGCGGTGACATCAGCATCGTGATACCGCACTTCATCAGAGACGACGATATCGCCGACTTTCAGCGTTTTCGCCAGACCGCCGGCGGAACCGGTGTTAATCACCACATCAGGACGGCAATGTTCCAGCAGCAGCGTGGTGCCCATCGCCGCAGACACTTTACCAATGCCGGATTTCAGCAGCGCCACGTCTACGCCGTTTAACTGGCCTGTATAGATTTCGCAGCCCGCACGTTCGATAGTCTGACGGTTGATGATCTTGTCGCGCAGCAGAGTCACTTCCTGCTCCATTGCACCGATAATGCCTACTTTCATATGAATACTCGCAGATGTGTATGGAATGAGCCGCAGCATGTGCGGAATTGTCGGTTTAATCACGAAAACAATGCGCGATAGTCTATCATGGCTAAAGATAAGAAATAATCCGTTTGGGATGCAGGTTGTTAATGCAAAAAGTGCGTCGGTTTGATGTGTGAGTGGCTGAAAAGGTGGGAAAACATGTCCGGGATCGATTTTAAAGCGAAATTCAATTTTCAGCGCCCTTTCAGCGCACCGATCGAGGCACGCGATGCCTATGACGTCGTCCGTCAGTTCGAAAGCGATCGCGGACGCATTATCAACTCGGCAGCCATCCGTCGCCTGCAACAGAAGACGCAGGTTTTTCCGCTGGAGAAAAATGCCGCCGTTCGTAGCCGCCTGACCCATTCCCTTGAAGTTCAACAGGTCGGGCGTCACATTGCCAAAGAAATTTTGCATCGTCTGGGCCGGCAGGGAAAACTGGAATATTACGGGCTGGACGGGGTAACGGATCCGTTTGAAAGTGTGGTCGAAATGGCATGCCTGATGCATGACATCGGCAATCCACCGTTCGGCCATTTTGGTGAATCCGCCATTAATAACTGGTTCGCCAGACGGATGGATACCGCCGGTTGCGGCGAAACGCCGCAGGAAACTGATGCCTGTCTGGTCGCGTGTTTACGCCTGACGTCAGGCGATACTGAACTGAATCAGCTGCGCAGTAAAATCCGCTACGATCTGTCTAATTTTGAAGGCAATGCGCAGGCCATCCGGCTGGTCTTCACTTTGCTGAAACTCAATCTGACCTACAGCCAGACCGCGTGCATTCTGAAATATACCCGCCCTGCGTACTCAATGACCAAACTGGCCTCGCATGATTACCTGATGAAAAAACCGGGTTTTTATCTGGCAGAAGAGCCGTTCATCAATAAACTGCGCAGCGAACTCGGGATGGGTGAATTTAACCGTTTTCCGCTCACCTACATTATGGAAGCGGCCGATGATATTTCTTACTGCATTGCGGATCTGGAAGATGCGGTTGAAAAAAGTATTTTCAGCGTTGAACAGCTTTATCAATATCTGTGTCGCGAGTGGGGCACAATAGAGAAAAATGACTTCTTCGATAAAGTGGTTCGCACCGCTTACGAAAAAATGGATAAAGCGAAAACGTTCCGTAATCCGGTAGATTACTTCTTTATGGAACTGCGTGTTCAGACGGTGAAACAACTGGTGCCCCATGCTGCACGCAGATTCATTGATCATATAGAAGATATTTATCAGGGCACCTTTAATCATGCATTACTCGAAGATGACAGCCAGGCCAACCGGTTGTTAGAGATTTATAAAGCGGTCGCCTTCAAACAGGTATTCAATCATCACGAAGTGGAGGAGCTGGAATTACAAGGCTATCGGGTGATCAGCGGATTACTGGATATTTACAGCCCGCTGCTGGATATGCCGCTGACCGATTTTACCCGTCTGGTTCAGGAAGACACGCACAAGCAATATCCTATAGAAACCCGTCTGTTGCATAAGATTTCTGCTAAACATCGTCTGGCTTACAACAATGCTGTGGCGGCTCTGGAAGGGTTACCGGTCGCGGAACATGCCGCGCAGGAGTTTTATTACCGGGCGCGAATGATCCAGGATTATATCAGCGGTATGACTGACCTTTATGCATACGATGAATACAGAAGACTAATGGCGGCTGAGTAATTTCCCCGTCATATTTCGTATGACAGAGGCATTGGCTGTTTTCAGTTATCCGGATCCCTGACTCATGTCAGCTCACCGGGATTTCTGCCCTTGCCGTCTTGCGGTAATACGAATTATTTAGGGTGATAGTTAAGGATTAAATTTAAATGTCTTTAAGTTTCTTTACTGAACTGTCTGAAAGTTCGCCATTTGTAAGCACTGACAATAATTTTTTACCATTGTCCGTTCGACCCTGATGAACTTCACGTTATTAATACTCTCTCAGTATCACGACTACCAAGCAATGCGACTATTTTTGGTTGCCACAATAATTTTAAGAGATCCTGAAAAATGAAAAAATCGAGTTTATTCCTCAGCGCATTAGCGTTAAGCATCGGCATGGCAATGGCCCCGGTTTCTTCTGCACTGGCTGCTGAAACAGCGTCTTCCAGCACCAGTACCACTCAGCTTCCTAGCCTGGCACCTATGCTTGAAAAAGTGATGCCATCCGTGGTGAGCGTTAACGTTGAAGGCAGCGCGCCGGTAAAAACACCGCGTATGGGCCAGCAGTTCCAGCAATTCTTTGGTCAAAATTCACCGCTGTGCCAGGACGGCTCGCCGTTCCAGGGTTCTCCGGTTTGCCAGGGCGGTGGCCAGGGGCCGGACGGTCAGCCTGTGCCTGAACAGAAAGAAGATTTCCGCGCGCTGGGCTCCGGTGTCATCATTGATGCCGACAAAGGTTATGTTGTCACCAACAACCATGTGGTGGATAACGCCACTAAAATCACTGTGCAGCTCAACGATGGCCGCAAGTTCGACGCGAAAGTCATCGGTAAGGATCCGCGTTCTGACATCGCCGTTATTCAGTTAGAAAATGCGAAAAACCTGACGGCGATTAAGATGGCTGATTCCGAACAACTGCGTGTGGGTGATTACACCGTGGCAATCGGTAACCCGTATGGTCTGGGCGAAACCGTGACTTCCGGTATTGTTTCCGCACTGGGTCGTTCCGGCCTGAATATTGAGAACTACGAAAACTTCATCCAGACTGATGCGGCAATTAACCGGGGTAACTCCGGCGGTGCGCTGGTGAACCTCAACGGTGAACTGATTGGCCTTAACACGGCGATCCTGGCCCCGGACGGCGGCAACATCGGTATCGGTTTTGCGATCCCAAGTAACATGGTGAAAAACCTGTCTAAACAAATGATCGAATTCGGTCAGGTGAAACGCGGTGAACTGGGCATCATGGGGACTGAGCTGAACTCCGAACTGGCGAAAGCCATGAAAGTTGACGCACAGCGCGGTGCGTTCATCAGCCAGGTCATGCCGAAATCCGCCGCTGAGAAAGCGGGCATCAAAGCCGGTGACGTGATACTGAGCATGAACGGTAAACCGATCAGCAGCTTCGCCTCGTTCCGTGCTGATATCGGCACCTTGCCAATCGGTACTAAAGTGACGCTCGGCCTGCTGCGTGAAGGCAAACCGATGAACGTTGACGTCACTATCGAGCAAAGCACTCAGACACCGAAAGTGGAATCCGGCAATATTTATACCGGCATCGAAGGGGCTGAACTGAGCAACGGTGCGGCTGGCGATCAGAAAGGTGTGAAAGTCGATGAAGTGAAACCGGGTTCAACGGCGGCGCGCATCGGCCTGAAAAAAGGCGACGTGATCCTGGGTGTGAATCAGCAGAAAGTAACCAATCTGGGTGAGCTGCGTAAAATTCTCGACACCAAGCCAAACGTTCTGGCGCTGGATATTCAGCGTGGCGATACCTCCATTTATCTGCTGGCGCAGTAATTTACGCCTGCAAGACCGCATACAAAGCACGCTCCGGCGTGCTTTTTTTTGCCTGTTTTCCAGTAACACACATAAATTATGCGGATTTAGCCGGGCAGGTTGGGCATTTGCTTAAAACTGTGACGTTACCCGCAACTTCAATAGGCGCTTTCGCTCTTTGGGCATTTGCATAATGTGTGGGCATCACGGCCTGAGTATGCTGTTTTAACAACGATAAAACAGGCAAGGCAGGGGCTCCATGTCGGCGTATCATCTCGATGCAAAGCTGGCGCAACAAATTGTTGCCCGCACAATGCAAATTATTGATAGTAATGTGAATGTCATGGATGGCCGCGGACGGATTATTGGCAGCGGCGACGATCAGCGTCTTGGTGAATTGCACGAAGGCGCTTTGCTGGCGATTTCGCAGGAGCGTATTGTCGATATCGACGAAGGCGTTGCACGGCATTTGCACGGTGTACGTCCGGGTATCAATTTGCCACTGCGTATCGACGGCCAGATCGTGGGCGTTATCGGTCTGACGGGCAATCCGTCCCAGTTGCGTCAGTATGGCGAGCTGGTATGTATGACGGCGGAAATGATGCTCGAACAGGCGCGCCTGTTGCATATGCTGGCGCAGGACAGCCGTCTGCGTGAAGAACTGGTGCTTAACCTGATCCGTGTGGATGAGCTTTCACCGGCGCTGATGGAGTGGGCGCAGCGTCTGGGCATCGACCTGAACCGGCCACGCGTTGCGGCAGTGGTAGAAGTAGACAGCGGACAGCTTGGTGTGGATTCCGCCATGGCCGAACTGCAGCAGTTGCAAACCTTGCTGACTACGCCGGAACGCGACAATCTGATCGCTATCGTTTCCCTCACTGAAATGGTGGTGCTGAAACCGGCGCTGAACAGCTACGATCGCTGGGATCCGGACAGCCACCGTCAGCGCATTGATCATCTGCTGTCGCGCATGACCGAAACCGGACGCCTGCGCGTGCGCATTTCCCTGGGTAACTTCTTTACCGGCCCCGGCAGTATCGCCCGTTCTTACCGCACCGCACGCACCACCATGACGGTAGGCAAGCAGCGGATGCCGGAACAGCGCTGTTATTTCTATCAGGATCTGATCTTACCCGTGCTGCTCGACAGCCTGCGTGGCGGCTGGCAGGCCGACGAACTGGTGCGTCCCCTGGCGCGTCTTAAAGCGACGGATGGCAATGGATTACTGCGGCGCACATTGGTGTCGTGGTTCCAGAATAACGTTCAGCCGACTGCGACCTCTAAAGCATTGTATATTCATCGTAATACACTGGAATATCGCCTTAACCGTATCTCGGAATTAACCGGTCTGGATCTGGGTAATTTCGACGATCGTTTATTGCTCTACGTCGCTCTGCAATTAGATAATAACCATCTGTGACAGCCATCACAGCTGTTTCATTTTTTGTGAAACAACTCCCATGTGGCTGGGCATTTGCCTCAGGATAAATGCAACGGGCTGTTTATGCTTGGAAGATTGCCCAATGAGTAAAAGGAACGTTGTTCATATACTGGCTGCGTTCCTTCCTCTCTGAACCCTACAGTTCTGTGAATGGAATGACTTTTATCTCTGTTTAGAGGCGTTGTCATTAATTCCGGAGAACACCATGGAAACTACCGTTTCAGCAGCCAGTGCTGTCAAAAAAAGAACTAACGCGCGGTACTGGATAGTGGTGATGTTATTTATTGTCACCTCATTTAATTACGGCGATCGTGCCACGTTATCCATTGCCGGTTCGGCAATGGCCAAAGATATCGGGCTGGATTCCGTCGGGATGGGTTATATCTTCTCGGCATTTTCCTGGGCTTATGTCATCGGTCAAATACCCGGTGGCTGGCTGCTCGATAAATTCGGTTCGAAAAAAGTCTATTTCTACAGCATTTTCATCTGGTCTTTATTCACCCTGTTGCAGGGCTTTGTTGATGTCTTCAGCGGCTTCGGCATTGTTGTTTCATTGTTTGCCTTACGTTTTCTGGTCGGTCTGGCCGAAGCGCCGTCCTTCCCCGGCAACAGCCGTATCGTCGCCGCCTGGTTCCCGGCTCAGGAACGTGGCACTGCGGTCTCTATTTTTAACTCCGCACAGTACTTCGCCACGGTTATTTTCGCCCCGATCATGGGCTGGCTGACGCATGAGGTGGGCTGGTCACATGTCTTCTTCTTTATGGGCGGCCTCGGCATCATCCTGAGTTTCATCTGGCTGAAAGTGATCCACGATCCGAAAAATCATCCGGGCGTCAATCAGGCCGAACTTGATTACATGGAAGCCGGGGGAGCGCTGATCAATATGGATCAGAAGATCGCCCAAAAAGTCGTCGTCAAAGGCGAAAAAACCTTCCAGCTGAAGCAGTTACTGAAATCGCGCATGATGATTGGCATTTATATTGGCCAGTACTGCATCAACGCGCTGACCTATTTCTTCATTACCTGGTTTCCGGTGTATCTGGTTCAGGCGCGGGGTATGTCGATACTGAAAGCGGGTATGGTGGCTTCGGTACCGGCGATTTGCGGATTTCTCGGCGGTGTGCTGGGCGGGATCATTTCCGACTGGCTGATGCGCAGAACCGGCAACCTGACACTGTCGCGCAAGGCTCCGATTGTGATTGGCATGCTGCTGTCGATGTCGATGATTTTCTGCAACTACGTCGATACCGAATGGATGGTGGTCGGCATTATGGCATTCGCTTTCTTCGGTAAAGGTCTGGGGGCGCTGGGCTGGGCGGTGATGGCCGATACCGCACCGAAAGAAATCAGCGGGCTGAGCGGCGGTTTGTTCAACATGTTCGGTAACGTCTCCGGCATCATCACGCCGATCGCTATCGGCTACATTATCGGGACGACCGGCTCCTTCAACGGTGCACTGATTTATGTCGGCGTCCACGCGCTGCTCGCTGTGGTGAGTTATGTATTTATTGTGGGAAAAATCGAACGTATCCAGCTTCGTCCGTACGCCAGTACAGGCAGCATAAAAGGAGAACTGTGATGAGTACGCAATCCTCACCCGTCATTACTGATATGCAGGTCATTCCGGTGGCCGGGCATGACAGTATGCTGATGAATATCGGTGGCGCACATGGCGCTTACTTCACCCGCAATATCGTTATCCTCACAGACAGCGCCGGGAATACCGGTGTGGGCGAAGCGCCGGGGGGTGAGGTGATTTACCACACGCTGACGGAAGCTATTGCTCAGGTGAAAGGCCAGGAAGTCGCGCGCATGAACCGGCTGGTGCACCAGATCCACATGGGCAATCAGTCCTCTGATTTTGACTCTTTCGGCAAAGGCGCATGGACTTTCGAGCTGCATGTTAACGCCGTCGCCGCACTCGAAGCCGCACTGCTGGATCTGATGGGCAAATTCCTCGGTGTGCCGGTATGTGAACTCCTCGGGCCGGGCAAACAGCGGGATGAAGTCACGGTGCTCGGTTATCTGTTCTATATCGGTGACCGGCAGAAAACCGATTTGCCTTATCAGACTGGGGAGCGCGTTAACCATGACTGGTATCACCTGCGTCATCAGGAGGCCATGAACAGCGAGGCGGTAGTGCGGCTGGCCGAAGCGGCGCAGGATCGTTATGGCTTCAGGGATTTCAAACTTAAAGGTGGCGTATTGCCGGGCGAGCAGGAGATCGAGGCGGTTAAAGCACTGGCAAAACGGTTCCCGGATGCGCGGATCACCGTCGATCCGAACGGCGCATGGCTGCTGGATGAAGCGATCGGTCTGTGCAAAAACCTGCACGGTATCCTCAGTTATGCCGAAGATCCGTGCGGCGCGGAGCAGGGTTTTTCCGGTCGTGAAGTGATGGCGGAATTCCGCCGCGCCACCGGTTTGCCGGTCGCCACTAACATGATCGCTACCAACTGGCGTGAGATGCAGCACGCGGTCATGTTGCAGTCGGTGGACATTCCGCTGGCGGACCCACACTTCTGGACGATGCACGGTGCGGTGCGTGTCGCTCAACTTTGCGATGAATGGGGCCTGACGTGGGGTTGTCATTCGAATAACCATTTCGATATTTCGCTGGCGATGTTTACTCATGTCGGCGCGTCCGTACCGGGTAAGCCGACGGCAATAGATACGCACTGGATCTGGCAGGAAGGCAGCCAACGCCTGACCAAAGAGCCGCTGCAAATTGTGAACGGGAAAATCAAAGTGCCTGAAAAACCGGGGCTGGGTGTGGAGATCGACATGGATCAAATCCATCGTGCCCACGCGCTGCACCGGACACTGCCGACCGGTGCGCGCAACGATGCCGCCGCGATGCAGTATCTGATCCCCGGCTGGACATTCGATCGTAAGCGCCCGGCACTCGGGCGCGGTTAACGGAATCTGAATTGACTAAGGAGTCAGCATGACCTCTTCATCTACACCTAAAATTGTCTCCATGCAGGTGATCCCGGTCGCCGGGCACGACAGTATGTTGCTTAATCTCAGCGGCGCACACGCCCCTTTCTTCACCCGCAACATCCTGATCCTCAAGGACAGCAGTGGTCACACCGGCGTCGGCGAAGTGCCGGGCGGCGAGAAAATTCGTCAGACGCTGGAGGATTCTGCGTTGCTGGTGATCGGCAAAACTCTGGGCGAATACAAAAATGTGATGACTGCCGTGCGGGAGAAATTTGCCGACCGTGATGCGTCAGGCCGGGGTTTGCAGACCTTTGATTTACGCACCACCATTCACGTCGTGACGGCGATCGAAGCTGCCATGCTTGACCTGCTCGGCCAGCATCTGGGCGTCACCGTGGCCTCATTGCTGGGCGACGGACAACAGCGTGATGAAGTCGAAATGCTTGGTTATCTGTTCTACGTCGGCGACCGTAATAAAACGTCGCTGGGCTATCAGAGCCAGCCGGGCGACAGCTGCGACTGGTATCGCCTGCGCCACGAGGAAGCGCTGACACCGGCGGCGGTAGTGCGTCTGGCGGAAGCCGCGTATGAGAAATACGGTTTTAATGATTTCAAATTAAAAGGCGGCGTGCTGGCCGGAAGCGAAGAGGCCGAAGCCGTGACGGCGCTGGCGCAGCGTTTCCCACAGGCGCGGATCACGCTCGATCCTAACGGTGCCTGGTCGCTGAATGAAGCGATCGCGCTGGGCAAACAACTGCGCGGTGTGCTGGCGTATGCGGAAGATCCGTGTGGCGCAGAGCAGGGCTTCTCCGGGCGTGAGGTGATGGCCGAATTCCGCCAGGCGACCGGTCTGCCGACGGCCACTAACATGATCGCCACTGACTGGCGTCAGATGGGGCATACCATCCAGCTGAAATCCGTCGATATTCCGCTGGCGGATCCGCACTTCTGGACGATGCAGGGGTCGGTTCGCGTGGCGCAGATGTGCCACGAGTGGGGGCTGACCTGGGGTTCGCATTCTAATAATCACTTTGATATCTCGCTGGCAATGTTCACCCAGGTAGCCGCCGCCGCGCCGGGTAAAATTACCGCCATCGACACCCACTGGATCTGGCAGGAAGGCAATCAGCGCCTGACCAAAGAACCGTTGCAGATCAAAGGCGGTAAAGTGCGCGTACCGGAACAACCGGGACTGGGCGTTGAACTGGATATGGATCAGGTGATGAAAGCCCACGAGCTGTACAAAGGCATGGGACTGGGCGCCCGTGACGATGCACAGGGCATGCAGTTCCTGATACCGGACTGGAAGTTCGATCCGAAAAAACCGTGTCTGGTGCGGTGATCGCCGGCCAGATCCCGGCCATTAAAAAAGCCTCTCCCGTGAGAGGCTTTTTGCATTCAGCGCTGCGGATCAGCGACGTGCGTGTGCCGCTGCGGCTTCGATCTGTTCATCGGATGGACGTATACCGGTATACAGCACGAACTGTTCCACGGCCTGTAGCGCGGCCACTTCTTCACCGGTAATGATTTTCTTGCCGTGTTCACGGCCATAGCGGATCAGCGGCGTTTCGGTGGCTTGTGCGACGACGACGTCAAAGACGATACTGGCACGATCAATCACGGCCGGTTCAAACGCCAGAGAGTCCGCTTCCGGTGTCCCCGGCATGCCGATGGGTGTGACGTTAACCACCATATCAACGGCCAGATCGCCGACTTCTGCTTTCCATTCGTAACCGTATTCTTCTGCCAGTGCACGGCCGTTGGCTTCGTTACGGGCGATGATATAGCCGGTTTTGAAACCTGCGTCACGAATAGCTGCCACCACGGCTTTACCCATACCGCCGCTGCCGCGCAGGGCGAAAACGGCGTCGCGCGGCACCTGATGGCTGTCGAGCAGTTTGGCGACTGCGATGTAATCGGTATTGTAAGCGCGCAGGAATCCATCGTCATTAACAATGGTATTCACTGACTGAATGGCAGTTGCGGAAGGATCCAACTCATCAAGGAAAGGAATGCAGGCTTCCTTGAACGGCATCGAGACTGCGCAGCCGCGAATGCCCAGTGCACGTACGCCTTTCACTGCGGCTTCGATGTCCTGAGTGGAAAACGCTTTGTAGACGTAATTCAGGTCTAATGCCTGATAAAGGCTGTTATGAAAACGGGTTCCGAAATTGCCCGGCCGACCGGAAAGGGACATACACAACTGGGTGTCTTTGTTAATTTCCCGACTCATTTCATTCTCCTTTTAAGATGTTCTTAATGACCTTACGGCCTTTTAAGCAACCTTAGCTGAAACGATCAGCCCCGACAATCTGCCTCTGTCTCAAATCGGCTGTTATACTTAACGGATGCGTGAACACGGAGGCTGACATGAATTTAGATCTATTTGATCACCCCGATTTTCACCCCAACTGGCGCGAAGAACTGTGTCCGGGTGCAGTGGTATTGCGCGGTGCGGCGCTGGCAGATGATGCGGCGTTGCTGGCGGAGATCGACCGCATCGCCGGGCTGGTGCCTTTTCAGTATCGCGCCACGCCGGGCGGCTATGCGATGTCGGTGGCAATGACCAATTGCGGTGATGTCGGCTGGGTGACGGACAGGGCAGGTTATCGCTATCAGTCCACCTCGCCGGAAAGTCATCAGCACTGGCCGCCGATGCCGGAATTATTTCGCCGGCTTGCCGTCAGCGCGGCAGAACAGGCGGGTTTTGCGGGCTTTACGCCGGATGCCTGTCTGATCAACCGTTATCAGCCAGGCGCAAAAATGAGCCTGCATCAGGATAAAGACGAGCACGATTTCGGCCAGCCGATCGTGTCTGTCTCGCTGGGTTTACCGGCTGTTTTCCAGTTTGGTGGCATGCAACGCAGTGATAAAACGCAGCGTGTGCCGCTGTTACATGGTGATATTGTGGTGTGGGGCGGCCCGTCGCGGTTGCGTTATCACGGCGTATTGCCGCTCAAAGCAGGCGAGCATCCGCTGACCGGTCAGTACCGGTTTAACCTGACTTTCAGAAAAGCGACGTAATTCCGTGGGGATCAGGCCGTAAAGCACAGGACTTTGTCCGCATTCTGCTTTACACTGCCGCCCTGCAAAAATGACATGTTGAATAAATAATTACTTAGGCGGTAAGCGATGAACGGCGTAATCACAACCTGGTTTGAAGATAAAGGTTTCGGTTTTATCAAAGATGAAAACGGCGATAACCGTTATTTCCACGTGATTAAAGTTGCCAACCCTGAGCTGATTAAAAAAGATGCGGCAGTCACCTTTGAACCGACCACCAACAACAAAGGGCTTTCCGCCTTTGCGGTGAAAGTTGAGCCGGAGAGCAAATACATCTTTATCGCCGGTGAGCGTATCAAAATCACCAGCATTAAATCATTCCTGGCGTTTAACGAAGAAGTCCCGGCAGAGACGAAAATCGATAAAGAAAACGCCGTGCTGTCCGTCGGATTGCTGATGAACCGTATCCGCCCGCAGGAAGAAGAGAAAAAAGCGGAAACGCGCACCATGAAAAAGCTGCTGATCACCACCTTCCAGAACAGCACCTATGTGTTCACCGAAGATGAAATTGACGTGGATGCCACGGTCAAAACGCTGAAAGCGCTGTAATACCCTTCTCAAACCGGTGCACATTCGTGGCACCGGTTCTGTTATCCCCCCTTTTTTAATACGTCACTGTCACTGTCACCGTATCGCTGTAGTTACCTGCAGGCTGGTTGCTTTGCGCCAGATTCACCGACGCGGTGTACGGAAACGATTGTGATGTACCGGTGCCGGTCGCGCTGCTGTTGGTGGAAGCCGTCCATACCGTACTGTCACCTTTAAATATCTGATATTGCAGATAAGAGGTGGTGCCGCCGACGGTTGAGGCCATCTGCCGGTATTGCCCGGACACCGGCACGCTGCTGGTCAGATTGACGGAATAGCTGGCGTTCAGGGTACAGCGTACGCTGATAGTATTTGCCACGACCGTGGTCAGTCCGGAAGGCAGGGCTGCACTGCCGAAACCGACGTTGGGTGCACTGTCGATATAACAGAAATTGGTGACGTTGAGGGTCAGGTTGATATTCCCTGTCGTGGAGCCGGAGTCTGCCAGACACAGTAAGGTACCAATAGCCACTGAACACATATTCCATGTCCAGGAGAGGGGAACGACATCCGTATAGGTGCCGGCGGCCAGATTGGAAATGGCGGCCGGACGGATGTAGAGAGGTAACGTACTGTTGGGGCCGGAAAATAAGCCTAGCAATCCCAGTGCCGTGGTGCTGCTCCAGGTGATGGTATCGTTCTGATTATAAACGGCACTGCAGCTGGCATCTTTGCACAGGCTGTAGGGCAAGTACTGACCCGTTGTCCCGCTGTAAAGTCTTGGCTGTGAGTTGCTGGGATGCTGAGTCACGCCGATCAGGGCGGTGATGGTATTGGTGCCTGCAATGTTAAGCAGTCCGCCGGTACAGCTTAATCCGCTGCCGCCTGATGTGATCAAGGGTGAGGAACTGACGGCAAAGGAGTTCTGTGTGCCCAGCGTGATGGTGCCTGGTGTGGTAGTACAACCCGCTCTTACCAGCGACGACGCGCCCAGCAATAACATCAGTAGCAATCCGCGATGCATCCGCTGCCTGAACATTCTCATGATTTATCTCCAGCTGTGACTTTCGCTGAGCCACCGGGGCATGCCAGCGGGCCGATCTGCTCAATGCTGTGGTAGTCAGGGTTGAGTGTGAAACTGATCCGGCAGACCGAATGATCTTCCGTCCGGATATTCAGTACGTTGTTTTCCTGTAAGTGCGAGAAATAGGCCAGCCCGTCGTAACCCGTGACGGTGGTTTGTTGCGTATTTTGCTCCGTGACCAGCGTGCCGGGCTTCAGGGGCTGTCCGGCAGCGTCATGCAGGGTGATATTGGCGGACAGCACTTTCTCGACGTTGAATTTCACCACCACGCCGCTGCCCTGTTTCACCGCAATACGGTCGTTGACGTTATTGGCGACCACGTCGGCGGGCAGCGGCAGGGTGTCGATTTCTACTTTGGCCGGATAATACGAACTGACGGTCGGGATCAGCAGGTGGCCGTTTCTATCCGTTTTGCCCATTTTCTGATTCTCGTACAGCACCGGAACATCGGCATAATGGTCGGTATCCACCACGATAAAGGCATCGTTGATCTTGTCTGAAAGGAACCAGTCATTGGCCATAAACACCACCGATCCGCTCAGATCTGCCCACCGGGTGTAATCGCCCTGATTGCCGTAGAATCCGCCCTGGATGGTCGCGTAACGGGATTTCCAGGTGGCGTCGGCTTGCCGATACGGATTGTTGCCGCCGCTGTAGGCCAGATTCCAGCCCAGACCGCCGTCGGTTGGCGTGGCTTTACTGGCGCCGGTTTGCTCCTGATAATGACCCGCACTGTCCCGTTGCACACCGGCGTTCAGGTTAATATCGGGGCCAAGCGGAATGATAAATTGCAGCTGTGCGCTGTAGCCGTTATCACCGAGCGTTTTATTGAGCGATAAAAACAGGCTGCTTTGCCCCCACAGCGAGCGGCTGTAGGAAAAATTCACCAGACGGGTATGCGAATTGTCATAGGCTTCGACATCGTAATACCCGATACCCATCGTGCCGTTAGCATGCCCGAACGGCGACGTGCTGAACGTCACCTGATCCGACTGACGGCTTAACCGTGTGTCGCTGGTGTAAGACGTGATGTCCTGATAACCCGCCGTACGTTTTGAGCGCAGTGCTGACAGACTGAATACCGTCGAATAGTAGGAATAGCCCAGCGTGAACTGGTTGCCGTCTTTTTTATCCGTCACGCTTTCGTCGGGCGGCGGGAGCATTTTACCTCCGGCATCGGGCATGCCTGCCGTCGGGTTATCATTAAGCTGTGTCGTTATCTGATTATCACCGCTGACCGGCGGATGATCGGCTTTACTCTGGCTGGCTGAAACACTCAGTGTGCCCCAGGTACCGACCGCGATATCCGCGCCAGCGCCGCCCAGCGCCAGACCCTGTACGGCTTCGGTATGACCGGAAAGCGTCAGATAATTGTTCAGCCCGTAACGGTAAATCCCGCTGAATGCGGCATCCGAATAATCGCCGTTGGTGATGCCATAATTTTGGCGAACGGCCCCGAGTGAGAAATCGAAATCGCTGAGGTTTTTGCGCAGTAAGGTGTTGGAAACATAAAACGGCACGCTGGTCGAAACCTGACGTCCGACCGCATCGGTGGTGACAACCGTCGCTTCACCGGCGCCATTAATATACGGCACGTTGGTCAGGGTAAACGGCCCTGAATTCAGGTTATTACTGCTGGCTTTGTAGCCATTGAGGAACAAATCCACCGTGGTTGGTACCGCCGCCGTACCGCTGTATTGCAGCAACGGATAAGTCACCAGATCCGGCCGGACACCAAAGTTACGGCTGATACGTAAACCGCCCATACGTGCTGAATTACTCCACGTCAGTGAATCGCTGACGAAATCCCCGGCCTGGTAGCTGATCAGGTTTTTCTCGTCTGTGAAACGCCAGAAGGTGTCGTAACGCAGATAGCCATCCTGCGTGGTCTGGCCGCCGTTGCTGCTGTCGATGTTATCAACGTTATAGCGGTAAGTGCCGGTATTGGTGACCAGCCCGAGGCCGCTGAATAAACGTTGCTCCATCCAGGTGGCGATAGTTTTCGCTCCGCCGGGGGAATCGGTGTAGTAGGAATCATAGTTAAACAGCAGGCCGGTGCTGCTTTGCGACGGCGTGTAGTTCATCAGGGGATCACCACTGATATTCTGGTTCGGCAGCCAGGCGTCCGGCACGCTGAGTATCAGCTGCTGGGTGGCCGAATCGTATTTCGCTTTCACGTCCGGCAGTTCACCGACATTAATCAACCCCTGCCGGCCGTTAATATGAATATGATTTTTCGCCAGCACACCCGCTTCCACGAAATACGCGTTATTGCGCCAGGTGACCGGTACGACCTGATTGTCGGTCTGGCCGTTGACCACAATCGACAGATAAAACAGGGCGTCTGTGACCACCGGTGCAGCACGCGGGGCATCGGGCAGTGAAGAATATTCCTGCGCCTGTGCGCTGAAGGTACTCAGGCATAACAGGCACAGGCTTCCCCGAAAATACAGTGGTCGCTGATGACCTTTCCGGAGAAGACGTCTGATTGGCATCCTTTGCAGCTCCTGCTGTTACTGGCCGCGCGCGATGACAATCGGTTGGGTGTTATCCGCTATCTGCGCATTGAGCTGCGCACCCGGCGTCACCCCCGCCGGCACCGGCCAGCGCATTTGCTGCCCCGGCAATACATAACCCATAAAACCGCCGACCAGGGTTTTCACCCCCTGTTTCTGATTGCCGGTGGCGGACCAGAACACGTTGCTCAGCCGCGCATGCACGATGCCGGTATTGCGCACCTGCAAATACGTTTTCCCGTTTTCGGATACCGTACGCCAGCTGAGGATCGGGCGCGTTGCCGTGGAAGGATCACGCTTCACGTCGCTACGATCATGGGTCCACAAACTGCCGCCATCCATAAATAGCGGAAGCAGATAACGCATCTGCAATTGCAGGCCGACCACCGCTTTGTCTTTCCCCTGTGAGGAATCATTCAGCGGGGAAGGGATCTCATCAATAATGATGCGGTACGCCTGCTCGGTATTGGCCGCAACCGGGGTATTGCGGATCAGCCGGATCAACTGACGCTGACCCGGTGGCACGGTCGCGAAAGGCGGGCTGGCGACTACGTTGCTTTGATCGGCGTATTTCTCGTTAAAATTCTCCTGCTTCCAGGCGAGTACGCGCACCTGCAAGGACACCGGTTCCGCGCCACGGTTTTCCAGCCACAGGGCGGATCCGTTCTGATCGGATTCAATAATCTGATAGACCGGCCAGACCAGCACTGAACTGGCAGCCTGTGCGGTCAGGCAAGACAGAAAAGTCCAGGTCAGTGCGGCGGTGGCGAACAGGCGTAAAAGCAATGTCTTCATATTTCTATATCCTGATAATTCAATAGGTTAATGTCACGGTGACCGTGTCGGTATACGTCCCGGCGGAAGGCAGGGGGCTCACAGCGTATAAGCGTGCATAAACCGGATAGGTTTGGGTGGTAGCCGGAAAGCTGGGGATGGACATCACCAGCGCGCCATCGCCCCATACCTGGCTGCGGGCGGCGTCGCGAAAAAGCTGGTAGCCGAGCTGATCGGGATTACTGGTGTTTTGCATAAAGCGCCGGGTGGCGGTGCCCCCGTGGATACCGTAATCCATGGCAATACTGACGGAGGCACCCGGCGTACAGGTCACTACCACAGAACCGGCGCCCGTGCTGCTGACCGTATCGACGTTGCTGGTGAGGGACGACATGGAACCGAAGTTGATGGTGCCGAGATTGGTGGTCGGGCTGGAAAGTGAGCTGCCAAATACGCAGCCATTGGTGAGAGTGGCTGAAACGGTAAATGTGCTGGTAGCTGTGGCGGCACGCGCTGAACTGCATAACATCAGCGGCAATAACATCAGCGACAATAAAACCAGCGGCAATAATACCCTCACCGGTAATAACGCGGTCGGAACCCGCTGGCGGCCAGGCATCATCACCTCTACCAGGATACGGTGACATTCACCGTATCCTGATAAACACCGGCTGCGGGCGTGGTTTGTGCCGGAACGCGGCCATAGACCGTGCTCCATTGATCCGCGCCGTTACCGGTGCCGCTGACGCCGGTGGTGTTGTCCCACACCGTGGTGCGGGCGGCCGTGGTATAAAGATTGTAAAGCAGGGTGGAAGCGCTGTTGGTGGTGTTGACCATTCGCCGCGCCGTGACCACGCCGCTGCTGCCGCCATCCATGACAATTTTGTACGTCACCCCGCTCACACATTTCACGCGGATCGATCCCGCCAGTTGTGCGCTGGTCGCATTCACCGCGCTGGTGAGCGATGCATAATTGCCAAAATTCAGCGTACCGAAACTGGTGCTGCCGGACGTCGTGGTTCCCGCTTCACAGGCGGGCAGCAACGTGGCACTGATGCCTATTGTTGCCGCCTGACTCAGTGAAATATACCCTTGCATTGACACCAGCAGTGCGGCTGGCAGTAGCAGCAGTACCTTGATGTCCATGATCTTTCCTTCCTTGAACCGAAAGCCAGTCAGAGGCGGAACCGACTCTGATGGAAAAACTCTTACCAGGAAAGAGTGGCAACAACGGTATCGTTATAGGTGCCCGCAGCCGGTGTGGTACTGGTCTGATCGGCAGGCAGCACACGACCGTAAATCGGAATGTTTTGCGCCGTGGTGCCTGTCGTGAGCGTAATCGGCGTATTAATCGCGATTTCGGTAGTCCGTGCGGTATCGGAATAGAGGCGGTAAGGAATGCTGTTACCGCTGGATGTCATGGTACGCAGCCCGCCGGTTGCCGCCAGTCCGCCGTTCAGTGACAGCGTTGGGGTCAGTCCGGTGCTACAGGTGATCGTGACTGCACCGGTGCCGTTGGCCCCGAATACCGTCCCGTTAATGACGCTGGTCAGATCGGCGTAGTTACCAAAGTTCAGTGTACCCCACTGGTTGGTCCCCCCCGTTGATGTGCCGTTACCGACCGTACAACCGGTGCTGATGGTCAGCTGAACGCCTACCTGTCCTGTTAAAGTACCGGCTGCCTGTGCGCCAGCGGCTAATGTCAGCGTTGCAGCGGCAAGAACGGCCAGCAATAATGATTTTTTTTCGCCCATGATGACTCCCAAAAACAGCTTACACCGTTGTGTATTCATGCAACGTCGTTGCATGTGGAAATCCTCTGGTGATGAATAATTAACGCTAAAAACTGCAAAAAAGCCGGTAAGAAACAGCGTGCAGGCCGGGTGTTATGTTTTCCCTTCACAACGGAGCGGAACCCTGACCTTATGTGCATGATGAAGAACGCCATCATGGTTAAATATAAGTTAATAAATTTACCTTAAGGTAATCTTTTCATTATTCAGGCCAATAAGGATAAAAATTCCATAAATTACAAATTATCGAATTTTTATCCTGTTTATTATTAATTTATGTTGATAATGATTGCCTTGTTTAAACCAAAAAACGCAGCTGTTTAACCTTTCTGGTTGTGGTGTTACCTGCTTGCTGCCCGTCATTGTTTAACAGCGCTACTGATGTTTTATGATGATGTGCTTCAGGAGGGGAAACCGCCGGCGCGTTTTCTGCTTTTTGAACAGGCTGACGCACGGGGTTTCCCGCGTAGTGCCAGCAACACCACCAGCGCACAGAACAGCGTAATCGCCATCAGACACAACAGTAAGGGATGCAGTGAGGCGGCATAAAGCTGCTGTAGCTGCGGCGTACTGGCCTGCGGGATAAGCTGCTGTGTCACGGAAAGATTACCGGTCGCCAGACGTTGCGCCGCCTGGCTGATAGTTTCTGAGCTGATCGCATCACTGCTGAAATGCGCTGCCAGTGCGTTGCGGGTTAACGCCGACACAATAGCACTGACAATCGCCAGTGAGATGCCTTCTCCCGCCACGCGTGTGGTGCTGAAAATACCGGTTGCCATGCCCGCACGTTCCGTTGGCACGACGCTCACCGACAATCCATCCATCAGCCCCCACGGCAAACCGGTACCGATGCCGATAACCACCATTGGCGCAATCATGCCTGTCAGATTCTGTGCCAGCACAGCCTGACTGAGCCAGCCCAAACCGGCGGCGGCAATCACTAACCCTGATGTGCATAATACCCCTGCAGAAATCCAGCGCGTCAGCCATGCCGCCAGCATCGGTACAATCAGCATCGGCAGTGAAAGCGCCATCATCATCAGCCCGGCGCGTTCTTCACTCAGACCCGTAACGCCGATAAATAGCATCGGCAAGACCACCAGCAGCACCACAAAACAAAAACCGGTCGCCAGCGGCAATGCCTGTACACCGATAAAACGGATGTAGCGGAAAAGCGATAAATCCAGCATCGGTTTTTTCACCCGTAATTCAATGACCACAAATACTGCGAGTAGCAGTGCCGCGCCACCCAGTTGAGAAAGTACTCGCGTGCTGTGCAGTCCGGATTGGGGAATATCCATCAGCGCCCAGGTCAGTAACGCCAGCATGGCGGTGAAGGAAAGGGTGCCCGGCCAGTCAATGCCGGATGCCTGCGGATTACGCGTTTCGCGCATTTTGGCTGCGCCGGTGATGAGAGAAAGAGCCGCAATGACTGTCGCGGAGAGAAACACCGAACGCCAGCCGAAATGCGCGATCAGCACGCCCGCAAGGAACGGGCCGAAAGCCAGCCCGACGCCAAAACTGCTGCCCATCAGGCTGAAGGCCCGGGTACGTGCTGCGCCATCGAATTCCTGCGCCAGTGCTGCACCACCCCCTGCCAGCGCACCGGCAGCCGCAATACCCTGCGCGGCGCGCAGTAAATCAATCGCCAGCACACTGCTGCTGAAAGCCTGCAATAAGGATAAAAGTGCAAACAGCGAGACGCCGCTGACGAACACTTTTTTGCGCCCCAGTTCATCGGCCAGCGCCCCGGCGGCCATCAGAAAACAGCCGAAAGTAAGCATAAACGCATTGGTTATCCAGCTCAGCGCCTGCGCGCTGCCGCCGAGTTCACGGGCGATCGCGGGCGTTGCCACCGCGCCGCTGACAAAGTTGAGGGGTAAAATCACTGCCGCCAGACATACGGTAAACAGAACGCGCAGGCTGCCCGCCGGGGGGGTTGTTGAGGGATGCATGGGTTTCTCCAACGAATTAGGGTTAGCGATGATGATAAAATGTCGGTAATGTGACGGAAACAGGCCGTCAGTCCGATGATTGCGGACTAAAACGCTCGTATAAACGGGAGTCAATATGGAAAACCTCAACGGCCTGCTGGCGTTTGTCCGCGCGGCGCAAAGTCAGAGTTTCGCCGCAGCGGCAGAGCGGATGGGCATTTCGGCCTCGGCGGTCGGGAAAAGTGTGGCACGGCTTGAGGAAAAACTCAGCGTACGGCTGTTCAACCGCAGTACGCGGCGCATCAGCCTGACCGATGAAGGTCAGCTGTTTTTTGAGCGCTGTCAGAATATCGTCACGCAACTGGAAGACGCCGAGCAGGAACTGGTACGGATTTCCGCCGTGCCACGCGGTAAATTACGTATCACCGCGCCTGCTATTGGTTACCGCATGTTGTTGCCGCATTTGCCGGAATTTCGCCAGCGTTATCCCGACGTTGAGCTGGATCTGGATTTCAGTGACCGTATGGTGGACGTTATTGATGAAGGATTTGATATCGCCATCCGCAGCGGGGAACTGAACAGTTCGCAGATGATGTCGCGCCGTCTCGGGCCATTCCGTTTTGCCATTGTCGGTGCTCCGCAATATTTTGCCGCGCATCCTGCGCCGCTTACACCTGACGACCTTTATCAACATGCTTGCCTTCGCTACCGGTTTCCGGGCAACGGACAATGGCAGGAATGGGAAATGACCAGCCCGACGCCGCCGGAACTGCCGCTGGCGCTAAGCAGCAATAATCTGGAGTCGATACTGCAGGCAACGGTGCAGGGATTAGGGCTGGCGTATGTACCGGAATTTATCGTGCGGCCGTATCTGGCATCCGGTGAACTGATTTCGGTACTGCCCGCCTATCTGAAAGAAGGTGGGAAGTTTTCGGTAGTCTGGCCAAGCAGCCGCCATATGCTACCGAAAGTACGGGTTTTTATCGATTTCCTGACCGAAAAGCAGGTGCTGGGCTGATCAGTTTCTCTCTCATTGTTTATCCAGCCATTTGCCCATTTCGCCCAGGGCTTCATCAAGGTTTTCACGCCCGAAACCGATACGCAGGAAATCTTCAGATACGGCATTGAGCGCTGAGCCGTAGGCCACCGAAGGAATGACCATCACTCCCGCCTGTTGCACCAGTTGCGTAGCAAAAGCCTCTGCGCCTTCCGCGCCGGTATAGCGCACAAACGTCAGCACCCCGGCTTTCGGCAATGATAACTGAAACAAGTGCGGATACCGCGCCAGAAAGGCGGTCAGTGAGGCGAGGCGGCGGCGCGAACGTTCCATCACCCGTTCGAGGATCGGAATACGGGCATTGAGTGCTATCGTCGTGAGCACTTCGCCAGGCATGGAATTACAGATCGACAGATACTGCTTCATACGTTCCAGTTCCAGCATCCACGTTTTATCCTGACAGGCTACCCAGCCGATGCGCAGCCCCGGCAAACCGTACGCTTTTGAGGTCACGTTCAGCGAAATACCCCGTTCATAAATATCGGCGAGTTGCGGCAGGCGGTCAGCCGGATCAAATTCTGTCAGCCGGTACACTTCATCCGAAAAAATCCAGATCCCGCGTTCGCGGCACAGGTCGATCAGTTCATCAAGCTGCGCACGGCTTATCAGCGCGCCGGTCGGGTTATGCGGAAAGTTAATGACCAGCACTTTGGTATTAGGGCGCAATGCATCACGGATTTTGCCGGTATCCAGCGCCCAGTCATTATCTGCATCCAGCGCCACGCCGCTGACATCGCACAGCGATAACGGCACGCTTTCCAGCGACTGATAATTCGGGGTAATCACCACGGCGTGATCGCCGGATTTGAGCAGCATCTGGAAACTGGCGTAAATCGCTTCGTCGGCACCGGCAAAACTGATGATGTCCTGCGCGGTAATTTTTTGATAGGTCGAGGCGATAGCATCAAGCAGTGCCGGTGTCCCGCGTAACGGCGGATAATCCAGCATCGTCTGCATGAACGGGGCGCGGTGTTCTTTCCCTGCCAGTTCAAAGAGCGTATCGAGGTCCATTGATTCAGGATAGGAAGAGGACAGCGGAAAACGCACCGCATGTTCGAGGCGCGAGAGGTAACTGATCAGACGAAAATCTTCAGGAAAAGACATGGCGTACCTGCTAATGAAAAATCAAAGCGTTCGTTAATGAAAAATCAAAACATCAGCGGCGCTGGCCTTGCGCAAAACGGCGCTCAAGGCGGCTTTGCAGCAGTTCTAACACAATCGACATAATCCAGTATATCGCGGCTGCGGTCGCCAGCATTTCCATATACCGGTAGGTGCTGCGCCCGTAAGATTGCGCCAGAAAGTTCAGTTCCCACAGTCCCATCAGCGAGACGAGCGAGGAATCTTTCAGCATCGAAATAAACATCGAACCGGCGGGCGGGATAATGATGCGCAGCGCCTGAGGAGCGGTGACGTGCACCGCAACCGTCCAGCGTGATACGCCGAGCGCCAGCGCGGCTTCCTGCTGACCGCGCGGGACCGAAAGTACGCCGCTGCGGATGGTTTCCGCCAGGTAGGCACCGTAGTTCATCGACAAAGCGATAATGCCTGAGCTGAGCGCGCCGAGCACAATGCCCGCCTGCGGCAGCGCCAGATAGATAATCAGCACCTGCACCAGCAGCGGCGTACCGCGAAACAGCGAGGCATAAAACGTCGCGCAACCAAACGCCAGCGCATTTTCAGACATCCGTCCGAGCGCGGTAACCAGCCCGATCAACAGACAGAAAAACATTGAGCAGGCAGTGATCATAATGGTCAGCGCTGCCCCCTGAATGAAGCCGTCCGGTGACAGGCGCAGGCCAAGCAGGAACGGCAGTTTCTGGCTAATCAGGCTCCAGTCGAGCCCCATTTTGCTGAACGTGCCGAGCAGCAGGCTGAGCAAAATCAGCCACGTCAGCCCGGTTTTAAATTTAAACGCGTGTGCGTGGTGCCAGCGTTCCGGCGTTTCCACTTTCGGCTGGCTGTCCGGGATTTGTGGCATTACGGTACCTCGTGGGTAATATCTTCACCCAGCCAGTGCTGAGAGATTTTGGCCAGTGTGCCATCGTCGCGCAGCGATTTGATGGTATCGGCCACTTTCTTATCCCATTCCGGATCGCCTTTGTCGGTGGCTACCCAGTTCGGTTCCGCATAAAGCTCGGTGACAATTTTAAATACCGGCGCACGTTTGATACGGGCATTCGCGGTGGCTAAATCGGATACCACGCCGTCAAGACGCACACCGGGCCCGAGCGCCAGATTCTGGAACGCCACTTCTTCGTCGCTTGGGATCACCTGTACGTTATCGAACGGGAATGCGAGGGGTTTGCTGCCTGGGATCACCAGCGTTTTTTGCAGATACGTTTCGTAAGTCGAACCGATGCCTACACCAATCTTTTTATTGCTCAGATCAGCCGCCGATTTGATGCGGTCATCTTTCTTATTGACCACTAAGACAGCCGGGGAGTTGTAATACGGTGTCGGGAAATCCAGCACCCTGGCACGCTCGGTGTTTGGCGTCATTGAGCAGATACAGGTATCCCAGCGACCCTGCCATTTTCCGCCGACAATGGTTTCCCAGCCCGGTGCAATGATCTCAAGTTTTACGCCCATCCGCTGCGCCACGGCTTTGGCCACATCAACGTCAAAACCGGCCAGCTGGTTATTATCATCAATAAAACCAAACGGCGGGTAATCGTTAACGATGGCATTACGCAACACACCGGTTTTGGTCACGCGATCCAGCGTTGCACCGGCAAATGAGGCAGCTGAAAACAGGGAGGCGGCAAGCAGAGTCACCACGACAAACGGAGTACGCATAAACAGAGTTTCCTTAAACGTAACCAAATTGAGAGATTATTGTGAAAACCTACACTAAGTTTTAGACGTATAGAAGTCTAAATTAAGCCTTTTCAGACTTACAGTGAACTCTGCGGAAAATCCCCCCAATCACAGTGCATTACTTCAATGCGAAGGTAACTCAGTAATCCCGCCCCGACGTGAGGTTAACTGTAGATGCTGCGGGCACTATCCGGTATGCAGATTTACGCGCAATTTCTTCCAATACCCGGCCGCAGGAGCGTGTTTAAATCGTGTCTCTCCATTGTGCTCAGGGGGCTGACACTAGGTTGACGACATTATTTGGGTCAGCCGCTGCGGCCTGTCAGGTATCCATGGCGGAAAGACCTGGTTTATCCGCACATGACATAATTGAATACAACCCGTTAACTAAGAGAGTCCCGTAATGATGCCGTTTTCAAATGGATTTTTACTCAGCCTGTCGCTGTGTCTGGACATCGGAATGGCTAATATCGCCATGATGACGCTGGCGATGCAGCGGGGTTATTTTCATGGATTCTGGCTGGGCATTGGCACCTGCATCGGCGACTTAATTTACGCCGTACTGGCGCTGGCCGGGATGACGATGTTGCTGCAATACCAGAGCGTGCGCTGGATGTTATGGGTCGGCGGCTCGCTGATGCTGATGTGGTTTACCTACAAAATGATCCGCGCTGCACTGGCGCCTGCCGGGGACCTGGGCAGCGGTGACAGCACGCAGTCACGTTCTGTTATCCGTAATTTTGGCCGCGGTATCGTACTGGCGATGTCTTCACCGACCGCTATTTTATGGTTTGCCGCTGTCGGTGGTGCGCTGATTTCCCGCATGGGGCAGGGAAGCACGGCGAATGCTTCGTGGTTTCTGGGAGGGTTCTTTATTGCGGGTGTGTGCTGGACGATGGTGATTTGTTTCGTCGGCAGCCTGGGCGGAAAAATGCTCGGCACCAAAATGCTGAAATACTCCTATATCGCTTCAGCAGTGATCTTCTCTTATTTCGCGCTGTATGTGGTCATCACCGGTTATCGGGAATTCATTTTGGTATAAGCGCCGGCGACGCATGAAGTGACAGTGAATAAAGGTGGGGGGTGATCCCCATCATTTTGCGGAATGTATTAATGAAATGGCTTTGATCATAAAAGCCCAACCGTATCGCCACATCCAGCGCATTATTATTTTTACGCAGCTGATTCCGGGCCTCAAGTAAACGCAACTGCATATGGTATTGCAGTGGTGGCATGCCAATGTGCTGGCGGAACAGGCGGACAAAGTGAAACTTACTCAGTCCGCTGATTTGCGCCAGCGTATCGAGATGGATTTTCCGGGTCAGATGGTCACGCATAAAATCCAGCGCCAGCATAACCGGCCGCAAAGATTGTTCCTGCTCTCTGGCGGGTTCTTCCAGCAACGCCCCCAGCAGCCATAACAAATTCTGTTCCTGATCGTCGTCGTTCAGTGTGCGCCGGTAATGGCACAGCGCGGAAAACAGCGCAGGATTGCTGAGCACGCCTTCGGTTAACACCGGCGCACAGTGATCAGAACGCAGATTGTGATCGACCGATACCTGACGCAGTAAAGATTGCGGAATATGCACGCTGAGGAATTCGACTTTGTCGTTGCCAAACAGCGAAGACTGAACGGTGGCCGGATTATAAATCGTAATATCGCCGCCGCGCACCAGTTCGGTTTTCCCGTGCAACCTGATTTCTTCCGTACCGGTCAGATTGGCACTGATGACATATTCATCATGCGTATGGCGGGGGAATGATGAATTGCTCGCTGTCAGATGCGAGTACTCAATGTCGTTAGCCATCGTCCATTCAGAAATAGAAAGAGACACGTTACACTCCGAAAATCTTTGCTGTGCTGAAAAGGGGCAGCATCGGTTTTTCTTATTAACGAATTTATAACACAAGTTGTTAACCACAGAAGCGGGGGAAATTCATCTTTTGCCGGCAAGGCAAACCGGACAGCAGGCATGCACGGAATGTAATCCAAATGTTAATTAAGAGCCGCAGTCGTTATTTTTCCGGACATGCTACCGATATTTTATAACGGCAATAACGGGGAGTTGTTTTTTGTTTTACAGGATAAAAACAATTAACAAAATCACTGTCAGACGACTTTTGGCAATACGTGCTCGTTTTGGCTGTCGGTTTTATTTATTGGCGGTGTTTATTCTTATGCGGCTTGTAAATTCAATACTTAATAAGGCAAAATATGCGCCCCGCAAAACGGGGATGGTCCGTTACTGGCTCATTGATACACGCATTCTTCATACCAGAAAACATTCAAATACCAGAGGCCGGGCTAAGTACCGGATAGATATTTACTTTCAGATACCGACAGTCTTGTCGCAAGGAAACATCAATGGTGCAGCACTCTCAATATGCCGCGTTCTCCGTCATGGGAAATCAACATCATGTCGGATAATGCCGTGACAGGTACCACTTCCCGCGTGGAATTACGTAAAACGCTTACGCTGATTCCGGTTGTTATGATAGGCCTGGCCTATATGCAGCCCATGACATTGTTCGATACGTTCGGTATTGTCTCCGGCCTGACGGACGGCCATGTGCCAACGGCGTATGCTTTTGCGCTGATCGCTGTGCTGTTCACCGCGCTCAGTTACGGCAAGCTGGTGCGCCGCTATCCTTCCGCCGGTTCTGCGTATACTTACGCGCAAAAAGCCATCCATCCGGTGGTCGGTTTTATGGTCGGCTGGTCGTCGCTGCTCGATTACTTATTCGCACCAATGATCAATATCCTGCTGGCGAAAATCTATTTTGAAGCGCTGGTCCCGTCAGTGCCGTCGTGGATATTTGTCGTTGTGCTGGTCGGTTTTATGACGCTGTCGAATTTACGCAGCATTAAAACGGTCGCCAATATTAATACGCTGGTGGTTGTCTTGCAGATAGTGCTGATCACGGTGATCACCGGCATGGTGATTTATGGCGTGGGTCACGGCACCGGCTATGGCACGCTGGCCAGTACCCAACCCTTCTGGGGCGAAAATGCGCATACCGTGCCGATGATTACCGGTGCCACCATTTTGTGTTTCTCCTTCACCGGTTTTGATGGCATCAGTAACTTATCGGAAGAAACTAAAGATGCCGAGCGCGTGATCCCGCGGGCGATATTCCTGACGGCATTAATCGGCGGCGTAATCTTTATTGCGGCGACCTATTTTCTGCAACTCTATTTCCCGGATATCTCCAGCTTCAAAGATCCGGACGCTTCACAGCCGGAAATCATGTTGCAGGTGGCGGGCAGGGCGTTCCAGTTTGGTGCGCTGATTTTCTCCAGCATCACCGTGCTGGCCTCCGGTATGGCGGCACACGCGGGCGTTTCGCGCCTGATGTATGTAATGGGCCGCGACGGCGTGTTTCCGAAACGATTTTTCGGCTATATCCATCCGACATGGCGCACCCCGTCTTTCAACGTGTTGCTGGTTGGTGCCATTGCTTTGATGGCGATTAATTTCGATCTGGTCACGGCGACAGCGCTGATTAACTTCGGTGCGCTGGTGGCCTTTACCTTCGTCAACCTGTCGGTCATTTCGCAGTTCTGGATCCGCGAGAAGCGCAACAAAAGCGTTATGGATCATATCCAGTATCTGCTTCTGCCGTTGTGTGGCGCGCTGACTGTCGGCGCCTTGTGGGTGAATCTTGAAGAAGGATCGATGGTGCTGGGGCTTATCTGGGGGGCAATCGGCTTTATCTATCTGGCCTGCATGACCAAAAGTTTCCGCAATCCGGTTCCGCAATACGAAGACGTGGCGTAACTCATCACCGATGTGAAAAATGGCTTCTGCGGAAGCCATTTTTGTTTCTGCTACGCCATACCGAGCCCGCGCATCAGCGCCGTGACGGCGGCTGCCGCGACAATAATCACCATCAGCGGCGCTTTTCTCCAGGCTAAAAACAGCGCCACACCGACGCCAATAATCCGCGCGTATCCGGCAAAATGCTGGCCTTCAAACAGGGCTGACGTGGCCGCGACAGCCAGCAGTAAGGTGGTCGCCGCATCCGATAACATTGTCTGCGTGGCGGGGGACAAATTAAGGCGCGAACCCAGCCGGTAACCGGCCACGCGCATCAGAAATGTTCCGGCGGCGAGCACCGCAATTCCCGCCATCATCAGGCTGTGTGAGGTCATTTTCGGTTCCTCCACGCCAGCAATCCGAGCAGTGAAAACAGCACCGGCATACCGGCCGGAACAAAAGGCACCGCAGCTACCGCAATGATGGCACCGCAAGTGGCAGGAGTACGCGTTCTCCGGCTGCGCAGCGACGGGAAAATCAACCCCAGTAAAATGGCCGGGAATACGGCATCAAGGCCGATGGCTTTGATATCCGGAATAAACTGCCCGATATAAGCCCCGGCTATCACGCTGACCGGCCAGAACAAGGCGATGCCTGCGCCGCATAACCAGTAAGCCGTTTTACGTTTTTCAGGGGTAGATTGTGAGATGCCAAATACCACACTTCCATCGTTCATGATGTGACAACCCAGCCAGCTCATGGCTTTGCTGCCCACCAGATCTTTCACCGCAATCCCGAACGGTAAATGGCGTGCATTGACCAGTAATCCGGCCGCCGCTGCCGCAAACGGGCTGCCACCCCCGCCGACAATGGCGATAAACAGAAACTCTGATGCCCCCGCCAGCACCAGCAGTGAAAGCATCAGCGGTACCCACAGCGGGAAACCGCCTGCGACCGCCAGCGACCCATAAGAAATCCCTACCAGGCCATCGGCCAGGCACACCAGAAAGATGGCTTTAATCACATCATTTCCCAGCGGTGAAAAGAAACGCGTACGCATAATTCAATCCCATAACGAACAAGTCTCTATTATAATGAACGCATCTGCATCGTTCTTCAAGTCGAACGATCGTTCGTTATACTGATCAGGGTAAGTTTATGCCACAACCTATTAGCGTTATTTCGAAGGGACTGGTTCGCGAGCGCCAGCGGGCCGGGCTGTCACTGGCGGAAGTTGCCCGCCGTGCAGGTATCGCCAAATCGACACTTTCCCAGCTTGAAGCGGGCAACGGTAATCCGAGCCTGGAAACGTTGTGGGCGCTGTGTGTGGCGCTGAATATTCCTTTTGCGCGCCTGATGGAGCCGGAAGTGAATAAAATGCAGGTGATCCGCCGGGGTGAAGGTCCGACGGTGGTGGCCGAACTGGCGGATTATAAAGCAGTATTACTCGCGACCTGTCCGCCCGCTGCGCGCCGGGATATTTATCTGCTGACCACCCAGCCGGGAGCCGACCGTATTTCCAGCCCGCATCCGCAGGGTTCGGTGGAACACATTATTATCACCCAGGGGCGCGCCCTGGTCGGGCTGGTGGATTCACCGGTAGAACTGAATGCCGGAGATTACATTTCCTATCCTGCCGACGTTGAACATATCTTTCGCGCGCTGGAGCCTGACACCATGGCGGTGCTGGTATCAGAGCAGAGTTGAGGTTTTGTGTTCATGATCGCGTTGTGATCCCGGAAAGGTTATGCGACAGACAGGTGCAATGAAGAGTCTGGTTGCTGAGTGATGAATGCCCTGCAATTTACAGGGGTATTGTTTATCGCGAAGGGACTACATGGCTGACATGGCTGACATGGCTGACATGGCAACGCGCATTGCCGGGATTATTCTTTCCCCTGATGCTGTATATGGCCTTATAAAAGATGGCCACAAATTCATAAAAATTATGGTTCGCATGAGAAATAAACTCAATGCAGCATAATAATTGTGTTATCCGCTTTATCCGGTCATTGCGCTGCATTGCTACTAAGATCATCCCCTTCATTATTTTTCACACTTTCGAAGCACTTATTGGCCCGCTGATCGTTATTGGCTTAATACTCTGCATTATGTTTTTTGAGCCCTGGCCGAGGAAGTATGTCTGCATGGGTGTATGGCTGGTGTTCCTCTATTTACTGTCTAAAGCAACAGATAAGCTTACCGGCAGAGATAAGCAGAATAATTAACGCGCTTCTTCGTCACATTGTTTTTTAGCAGCGGTCCGGGTACAGAAGGTGCGTTAATAATTTTTGCGAGACGTCCTGGAAAACCAGCCGGTGTTTCTTGTCGTGGTTTCGTCACCGTTGTATCTTCTCCCCGCACCTGAAAATCAGGTGTCGGGATTGACCTCCTGCCTGACTTTACTGGTGACACATGACGCGTTAGCGTTTATTGTGTCGCGCGTTTTGCTACACCTTTCAATGGTGGGCTGAGCGAGGGCATCGAAAGATGCGCCGGTGTCCAGTAAGGCCGGTAAGGTCAACCTTGTTCAGCTCACCACCAATGAGATTGACCTCTCGGGTAGTGAGTAAAATTTACTTACCGGAGGCTGCCATGATGGCTACGACCCCAACCCAACATCATTCTTTAAAAGCCCTTCCTTTTAATGCCGCCACTGATTTCACTGTGCTGGCTGCGCATTGCGAACAATATGCTGAAGCGCTGTTAGAAAGCGACAATCCGCTGCAACGCCACAATATTTCTGATGCTCTGGCCACGGCATTGAACAGACTGCAATCCGGCTTGCACAATCCTGTTCCACCTCATCTGATTAACAGCCTGACGGTAGATGCCCTTCCTGCCTCCGCACCCCGTTTTGAGCCTGATTCTGAACAGCTGGCCGAATACTGTCTCACCCTGACGCAGATTTTGATAAACCGTGAGGTCACCGAACAGTCCGAAAAATCCCTGACCGGGCTTCTTTATGATCTGGTCAGTTACTTCGCTGCGGATTTACAGGCACCCCGGTACCTGAGAACGGCGCAGGGTCCGGAGGAACTGGCATGAAAAATCAAGACTGGCACCAGGCCGACATTATTGCTTCGCTTAGAAAACGAAAGACAACGCTTGCCGCCGTTTCGCGTGCCGCCGGACTTGCCTCCTCAACGCTGACGAATGCTCTGACGCGTCCGTGGCCGAAAGGGGAAAAGCTGATCGCAGAGGCAATGGGTATTCCGCCAGAAAAAATCTGGCCGAGCCGGTATTTTGATGCAGCCGGTCGTCCGGTAGAAAGGAAAATTCGACAAGTAAAAGGAGAAATGCCGGATGGTTAATCCTGATATCAAAAACGTCATTGGCTTCTTCGGCACGCTATTATCCGTCAGTCGCATTTGCCGTCGGTGCGGGAAATGTGACCCGAAAAATTTTAGCGGTATGGTTGGATAGGTGTAAACAAGCCGTCCTTTTATCGATCCTTAGTATGCCCAAAAACATCAACCAGCCGGAAGGCTGGTTTTTTATTGGTCATTCGCATCCTTTAATTGCCTGTAAATTCATCATGTTGAAAAGCTTGATTTTTTAATATTTATCCGAGTTATCTGATAGTCACTGCCATTCAAATGTTATGCACCTCAGGCTCCTGCCCGATATTTAGGCCAAAAAAACCATTTATATAAGAATACTCCAAATTTATTTTTACCGTAAAAACATAAAAAAGTGATTATTTGCCTGAAAATAAAGAGGTAATATGATTAATCCTATGTATTAGGAATTATCTTGGATAAATTGCAATTTGCCGGGCTGATTAATCGCTATGCACAACTGTGTATAAAAGAGCAATAGGTTAGTTCTTCTGAGTGGTTTTTCAGATAATGACTCAAAAATGAAATATAGATGTTTGGTTTTCGTAAAAAGGTAAATCTGAAATCACACTTAAAAAAGTGAAAAATCCTGTTTTAAATCAAAAATGCAGACAGTTAGGTGAAATAACGGAGTTGTTTAATTGAGAGAGATTCTTACTGAGAAAGTTCTTAGATCTGCGAAGTCATTAACACTAAAAGCGTCGTATACGTCACATTTTGGTGGTTGATTAGGAATAAGCATAAGAATCCGCCTAGAAAACAGGCATGCATTTAACGATAAGAAAGTGTAAATCGATCGGTCAAACCTATTGTTAGGTCTTATTATGAGCGAGAAAAACGATTTGAAGAGTTTCGGCTGCGTATTACTCTACGTACAGATACTGAAAAGTTTTAAATATGTTTTAGAGCGGATCTAAACATTCTTTTTTCTTATCTCTTTCTGAGAGTGCTTTATTCTTCCCCGGATTGACGAGGCAGAATTTGAGCGTTTTTAAAACCACATAATTAGGCGGCCCAATGCCTCGGGTAATAATCTGGAGTGAGTGCCAATTTACCAAGTTGGCGTTAAAAGAAATAATCTCCAAGAAGCTGCCTTACGTTGACCATGTCATCTCTTTTGACCAGAGCAATGGGATGAACTTGTTGGCGAGAGATTACTTAATCATCGATCCGTCAGGCGGTGGCTTCCACAGGTGTTATGAGTTTTTAAGAGAAAATCTGAATATATTGGACCCGGAGAGAATTCTGGTTGTGTCTTCAGCCGTGGATATGTTAATGCTCGAACTTTTACTGAAAAAGGAGTTTAAATTCCTCAAGAAGAAGAGTGAATTGTCAGACGTGGAGACATCGGTCGAGCAATTCATCCGGCTTCAGGGCAGTGCGATTAACAAGCAAGAATTCAATTATAATATTACCAAAATGGAAGAAAAAGTTTTGGTGATGATGATGTCTGGTCTGTCTGTCACCAGCATTTCAAATATTCTAAAGCTCAGTGTTAAAACGATAAGTGTGCATAAATGCAACTCACTAAGAAAAATAGGTGTTGATGCCAGCAGCAGTTCAGCTTTGTTCTTTTTGCACAAACATGCCGTGGGAAACAGAATTGTCCGATAAGAAGAAAACATTTTAAGCCAGCCTTGCACAGTGCAGGTAAGCGCGCCAGACGTTGCTATTTTTCAGGGGTAAGAAATGCGATCACTCAAAAGAAGCCATCCCGGCTTCATGTATGAACCCATCGTGTCCGTCTCGGGAGTGATGCTTGGTTTTGAGCTGGTTAAGAAAAGGAATGCAAGGGAAAGCAACGAAAATTCAGTGCATTATGATTTGCCTCTCTCTGCAGAAGAGAAGGTGAAGAGCTTCTTTGAGCAGGTCACGACAGCCTGTGTCAATGAAAGCATCTTTATCGCCAACGGCTTTTTATTGTCGATCAATATTGACTATGAGATTGCGGTGCATATTGCCAACAATCAGGCGATACAAAAGGTTTTACAGCAGCACAAATATATAAGACTTGAGGTGAGTGAGGATTTTCACGAATTCAGTGCCGGACAGGAACGCCCTGTACTTCAGTCTTTAGCGGCATGCTGTCCTCTATGGCTGGATAATTTTGGCGCCGGTGACACCAGCCTTACGCTTGTGATGAGCGAAAAGTTTGAATATATAAAAATCAGTAAGGTCTTTTTTTGGCAACACCAGGGAACTCAGTCTCTAAGAAAAGTGATCCGCCATCTCCGCCCGTATTGCGGGGGCGTTATTATCAATGGTGTCGAGAATTCGCAGCATATTGAGTACTTAAGCGGCAGTGATATTCTTGCTATGCAAGGTACATTATGGTTGCCATATAGTCAGGATGAATTAGTACAGTCATTTTTTTGAAAAGATTAACTGTTTATAATAACCCCATAATAAGCACGAATAGCTAATTACTGCGGTTATTTTAAAGGTGCGGGGACTTATCGCCTGAAATATTTTGGCGAGGGTAACTTGTGCAAATTACTACCGGAATTATCGTTTGGCAAATTGGTGGCCGTAAACCAGGGGCGGTAGCATAGCTAAAATATATACCGGTGTTAAATTGTACAATAATTATTTTCTGTTGATATACTCAAAGAGCCCATTGGTTATTGGGTGAACAATTCGTCTGTCAATTGAAGAGGAGTAATTATGAGAAAAGCCATGCTTTCTGTTATTGCCCTGATGCTGCTGCCGCTATATTCGCAGACAACATCTGCTGCTGAACTCAGCTCTGGGGCAACAGTGGCGGCAGTGGTCGGTACCGGTGGCGCAATATTAGCCGCAGGCCTGATTGCTGTAGGTAACGATGATAGTAACGGTAACAGCAACACCAATACCTCAACTACCACCACAACCTCACGCTAATAAGTCACTTAATTATAACCACACATCCGTGTGGTTATTTTCCCACATGATAATAAAGATATAGGGAATCACTTGTGCGCTATTCCTTATTGCTCCTCTGCCTCTTATTACAAGCATGTACCCCTTCGCAAAACAGTCTGGTTGATACTTTTAAGGTTACCGTGAAGGGGCCGCAGGATGTCGTGGTGCCACCCGAAAGAATTGCCGCTATTCCTTACGGCAGCATTTATTTAAAACTGCCTACGTCAGCGCAAATCTTTGTGGTTGGTTATCTCCAGGATGGCTTTGAAAAATGGAGTACCGGCGACCAGGTTGTCTTTATTACCAGGAATGGTCGCCTGGTACGGTCAACCGGTTATTCGCAAGGCGATCTGCTGGAAGTCACCAATCTGCCCCAGGACCCGTTGCTGCATGCAGCGAGTTTGCATGAGGGGGCGAACTGGACACGCCTGATGCGCTGGACGGAGAACCGGCAACCCTTGTCATCGGTTGTCACATCCCGTTTCAGCCGTCAGGACGACGAAACCCTGACCCTTCCCGGAAGAGTCGTCGCCTGCCAGGTGTGGCGCGAGGATGTCACGCTTCAGGCCACGGGTGACCGCTGGCAAAACACGTTCTGGGTGGATCCGCAGAGCGGATTAGTGCTCAAGAGCAATCAGAGGCTGGGAGCAGATATGCCGGTGAGTATGACATTGCTCAAACCAGCCAATGCGGGGATCCCACCAGCATGAAAATAAAAACACTGTTATTCCTTTTCAGCGCCTTGCCGGGGATGGCATTTTCCGCAGGCAACGTGACCGTATATACCCGCGCTTCTCAGGGGCAGCCGGTGCAGACACTCAGCCATATTAAAGATATGCGTCAGATGATGGCGGAGTCGGATCTGATCCGTCATTCCTGGGCACCCGGTACGGTGATTGCTGTGCCTGCCGCAACGTCTGAGGCGCAGCAACAGTATCTGAACATGCAAAACCAGCTGAAAGCCTGGAGTATCACCGAGAGTGGCGATACGCAGCAGACCATTAACGGCGTTATTCAGCAATTGCAGGGGCTGCGGGTTACCGGCCGTCAGTTTACGCCGATGGATGCGGATCTGATCCTGAACAACAATGCCGCGAACCGGCAGTTGCAGGGAGATTATCGCGTTTATACCGCAACGCGTCCCGACAGCATCTGGCTGCTTGGGGCGGTGAGCGGGGCGGGGAAACAGCCGTGGGTTGCGGGACGCACGGTGCGTGAATATCTCGGGGAGCATCAGTTTCTTGCCGGTGCCAATCTGAATGAAGCCGTGGTGATTGATCCCAACGGAACCGTCCGGGTTGCACCGGTCGCGTACTGGAACTATCGCCACGTTGAAGCCCAGCCGGGCAGTATCATTTGGGTCGGTTTTTCTGACTGGACGCTGCCGCGTCAGTATAAAAACCTTAATCAGAACATCGTCTCTGTTTTGGCGCACCGGATCCCTGACTGATGAAACCAAAATATCTTCTCAGCCTGCTCGCTTTGTCCGTGGTGTGTGCTAATACAGCCCGGGCGCAAACTTATAATGAACCTCTTGGTCCTTCGCAATCGGATTTTGGCGGCGCGGGGCTTTTACAAACACCAACGGCGCGGATCCCCAAAGAAGGGGAGTTCAGCGCCAACTACCGTGATAATGACGCGTACCGCTTTTACTCGCTCTCGATGGCGCTGTTTCCCTGGCTGGAAACCACGTTGCGTTATACCGACGTGCGTAACCGGCTTTACAGCAATGATCCGAATTTCAGCGGCGATCAGACTTACAAAGACAAGTCTTTCGATGTGAAATTAAGGCTGTGGGAAGAGGGCTACTATCTGCCACAGGTTGCGTTCGGCAAGCGCGATATCGGCGGCACCGGTTTGTTCGACAGCGAATATCTGGCTGCCAGTAAAGCGGCCGGGCCGTTAGATTTCACGCTGGGGATTGGCTGGGGGTATATCGGTAACAGCGGTAATATCACTAACCCTTTCTGCAAAGCCAGCGATAAATATTGTACCCGTGCTCAAAGCCATTCCACCGGCGATATCTCCCTCAATGATATGTTCCGCGGACCAGCGGGAATATTCGGTGGCGTGGAGTATCAGACTCCCTGGCAGCCGTTGCGCCTGAAAGTGGAATACGATGGCAATAATTACCGCGATGATTTCGCCGGAGCATTAAAACAGAGCAGTAAGATTAATGTCGGTGCCGTTTATCGCCTGGCCAGCTGGATGGATGTCAATGCCAGCTACGAGCGCGGCAATACCTTTATGTTCGGCTTTACCCTGCGCAGTAACATGAACGAGTGGGTACCGCATCAGATTGACGATCCGGTGCCTGACTATCAGCCGCAGCAGCAAAGCGCGGGAATGGTCAATTACAGCGTCGCCACCGGTCAGCTGGCGCAGCTCAAAAGTAATGCCGGGTTTAGCGAACCGCGTATCGACATTCGTGACGATACCCTGAACGTCACGGGGCAGCAGGATAAATATCGCAATACGTCAAAAGGCGTAGACCGTGCCAATCTCATCATGCTGAATAATCTGCCAGCCAATGTCGATACACTGGATGTAACCCAAAACCGCTTTGGTATGCCGATGGTCACCACCCGTACCCGCGTGGCGAGTTTGCGTCAGCAGCAAGAGGGTTATCCGCTGGGCCAGGAGCAATCCCTGAATCAGCAACGGATTGAACCTGTCACTGACGTCGGTCAGGGATTCTTTATCGGCAAAGACCGGTTTAATTACAGCCTGTCGCCGGTATTAAGACAATCCGTCGGCGGCCCTGAAAACTTTTACATGTATCAGGTCGGGGTACTGGCGGATGCCAACTACTGGCTGACAGATCATCTGCTGGTTGATGGTGGTGTGTTTGGCAACATCGCCAATAACTATGATCAGTTCCGCTACAATGGCGTCAGTAATGACTCTTCTCTGCCACGCGTGCGAACGCGTATCCGTGAATACGTCAGCAACGATGTCTATGTGAATAACCTGCAAGCCAACTACTTCCGGTATCTGGGCAACGGTTTCTACGGACAACTTTATGGCGGCTATCTGGAGATGATGTACGGCGGCGTCGGGGGCGAAGTGCTCTACCGGCCACTCGACTCTGACTGGGCGCTGGGCATTGATGCCAACTACGTTAAACAGCGTGACTGGGACGACATGATGCGTTTCACCGATTACAAAACTGCCACCGGCAACCTGACAGCTTACTGGCGGCCAGCGTTTATGGATGATGTGCTGGTGAAAATGAGCGTCGGGCAATATCTGGCTAAAGACAAAGGCGGCACGTTGGATCTCTCCAAACGCTTTGACAGTGGTGTCACCGTGGGCGCCTATGCGACGCTGACGAATGTCTCGAAACAGGAATACGGGGAAGGCTCCTTTACTAAGGGGTTCTACATCTCTGTTCCGCTGGACTTGCTGACGGTCAAACCAACACGCAGTACGCCGACGGTTAGCTGGACACCGCTGACGCGTGATGGTGGCCAGATGCTGGGCAGGCAGTACGGCTTATACGGTATTACTTCAGACAGAGATATTCCGCAGTTGCCTTAGAGAAAGGTTGTGCCTGACTGGAATAGTCAGGCATCTACAAATGACTTATTTATTTTTTTTCTGATATTACTGCATGTCAGGAGACAGTTAATGAAGTCCATTATTATAAGCCTATTAACCTGATGTCCTCAGGTAATAATTTTTTTCGTTACTTGTTGTGAGGGAAATATGACATTTCTCACCAGAAATTTTTACTCAAGCCTGTTCCTTGCTCTTTCGGATTTTTTCAGTTTTGTTCTGTCGATTTATGTCGCTAAAATATTGTTAAGATTCATGCTCAAAGAGTTTGATGACTATATTCCCGCTGAACATGTCACCGCCCTTGTTTTATTACACTGGACGCTGGCATTTTGCTGTGTTGGCTGGTTCTCCATACGCTTGCGGCATTATTACTATCGCAAAACCTTCTGGTTTGAGCTGAAAGAAATCTTACGTACATTGGTGATTTTTGCCGTCATTGAAATTGCCGTGATGGCTTTCGCCGAGTGGAATTTCTCACGTTATATGTGGATCCTCACCTGGATGCTGGTGCTGATACTTGTCCCTTGTGCCCGCATGCTGACTAAACACATATTAACGGTTCTGGGGATCTGGCGACGGGATGCGATTATTATCGGCACCGGTAAAAATGCTCATGAGGCCTTCAAAGCGATTCAAAGCGAGAAGAACCTCGGGTTAAATGTCACCGGATTTATATCCAGTGAACCAACAGATAAACCGGGCGACAGTATTAATGGTATCCCGATCATATTCTGCGATGACCTGTGGTTATTAACCCCTTGCGACAAAAAAACGCAGTTTATTGTCGCTGTGGAATCGCATCAGGGTGATATCCGCAATTACTGGCTACGGATGTTTATGATCCACGGCTACCGGTATGTCTCTGTGATCCCGACCCTGCGCGGTATGCCGCTCGACAGCACCGATATGTCGTTTATTTTCAGCCATGAAGTGATGATATTACGTGTTCATCAGAACCTGGCCAAATGGTCATCACGTTTCCTGAAGCGCGCCTTCGATATTGCGGCTTCACTGGGCATTATTGCCATACTCTCTCCGCTGTTGCTGTATATCAGCTACAAAGTCAGGAAAGATGGCGGCCCGGCGATTTATGGTCATGAACGCATTGGTAAAGGCGGGCGTCCTTTTAAATGCCTTAAATTCCGCTCGATGGTCATTAATTCCAAAGAAGTGCTTGAAGAATTGCTGGCAAATAACCCGGAAGCGCGTGCCGAGTGGGATGAGACATTTAAACTGAAAAACGATCCACGTATTACGCGCATCGGACATTTATTGCGTAAAACCAGTATGGATGAGTTGCCGCAGTTATTTAATGTACTAAAAGGAGAAATGAGCCTTGTCGGGCCGAGACCTATTATTAACGCTGAACTGGAGCGATACAGTGATGAGGTAGATTATTACTTACTGAGTAAGCCGGGAATGACCGGATTATGGCAGGTGAGTGGTCGCAGTGATGTGGATTACGAGACCCGCGTCTATCTGGACGCCTGGTATGTAAAAAACTGGTCGATGTGGAATGACATTGCCATTTTATTTAAAACAGTAAGTGTTGTGCTTAGAAAAGACGGTGCTTATTAACAGTTATTTAAATAATGCATCACCCTCATGTATTGGCTGCTAATCATTAGCGTCATGGCCAACATCAATTTCTGTTGAACCACATGATATGGATTTTATGAAAAAAAATACCTTTAAGATTTCTGCATTATTCGGGGCTTTGTTACTGAGCGGATGTACGGTTATTCCAGGGCAGTCGTTAAGTACCATGGACAAAGACGTTGTTCAACCTACTGATAGCAATTATGACATTGATAAATTAGTTAATGTTTACCCGATGACGCCTGGCCTGATTGATCAGCTGCGCCCTGACACGGTTCAGGCGCGGCCAAATCCTGAGCTGGATATGCAACTGCAAAATTACCAATACCGTATCGGTGTCGGTGATGTCCTGATGGTTACCGTGTGGGATCACCCGGAACTGACCACCCCTGCGGGCCAATACCGCAGTGCCAGCGATACGGGTAACTGGGTCAATGCTGATGGGACAATTTTCTATCCTTACATCGGGAAACTGAAGGTCTCCGGAAAAACCGTGACGGAAGTACGTCAGGACATCAGCAGCCGTCTGGCTACTTATGTTGAAAGTCCGCAGGTAGATGTGAGTATTGCGGCCTTCCGTTCTCAGAAAATTTATACCACTGGCGAAGTCGTCAAGTCCGGGCAACAGCCCATTACCAATATTCCGCTTACCGTGATTGATGCTATTAATGCTGCAGGGGGCTTAGCGCCTGACGCAGACTGGCGTAACGTCGTGCTCAACCATAACGGCCGGGATACTCAGATTTCACTTCAGGCCCTGATGCAGAAAGGGGACCTCACACAGAACCGCTTGCTTTATCCCGGCGATATTCTGTTTGTACCACGAAATGACGACCTGAAAGTATTTGTGATGGGCGAGGTCACCAAGCAGAGCACGCTGAAAATGGACCGTAGCGGGATGACGCTCGCCGAGGCATTAGGCAATTCAGAAGGTATTGCCCAAAGTATGGCGGATGCATCCGGGATATTTGTTATCCGGCCACTGAAGGGAAGCCAGAAAGGCAAAATTGCTAATATTTATCAGCTGAATGCCAAAGATGCTTCTTCTATGGTGATGAGTACGGAATTCCAGCTTCAGCCTTACGATATCGTTTATGTCACCACCGCACCGATAGTTCGCTGGAATCGTGTTATTTCGCAGATTGTCCCGACCATTTCGGGAGTGCATGACATGATCGAAGCTACTCGTTTCATCAAGCAATGGAACTAACTATGTTTTCTTCAGTTCTTGTTGTGTGCACCGGAAATATATGTCGCTCTCCGATTGCGGAGAGGCTGCTGAGGCGATTATTACCGGATAAGAAAATAGACTCGGCTGGAATGGCTGCTTTGGTCGGCCACTCTGCAGATGAGGGGGCGATTGTTACAGCAGGCAAACATCAGCTGCTGCTTGATAATCACCGCGCGACTCAATTTACTTCCGCGCTCGGGCGCCAGTATGACCTTATTTTGGTAATGGAAAAATTACACCAAGAGCAGATTAGTCGTATCTCCCCTGAAGCTCGCGGGAAGATAATGTTGCTGGGCCACTGGCTTGGGCAGAGGGAGATTCCTGATCCTTATCGTAAAAGTCAGGAAGCCTTTGACTCTGTTTACCGATTAATTGATCAGGCATGTCAGTCCTGGTTGCAAAAGCTGAACGGATAACTTCATCAGGGAAACTACGTATGTCTCCAGCAATTTCAAAAACCCCCGCTTCACCAGATTCAGACGAAATAGACCTGGGTCGTCTTTTCGGTGAGATTATTGACCACCGAAAACTTATTATTACCATTACAGCCATATTCACGGTGCTGGCCCTTATATATGCTCTTTTTGCCACGCCGATTTACCAGGCTGATGCATTGATTCAGGTTGAACAGAAACAAGGTAATGCAATCCTTGAAAGCCTGAGTCAGGTATTACCTGATTCTCAGCCACAATCCGCACCCGAAATTGCTTTATTACAATCACGTATGATTTTAGGGAAAACTGTAGATGACCTGAATCTGCAGGCGCTGGTTAAACAAAAGTATTTTCCGGTATTTGGTCGTGGATGGGCAAGGATGACAGGAGAGGTACCCGGCAAGCTTTCCATTGGGCGGTTGTATTTGCCTGCAAGTAGCAGCGGTATGCCAAAAATTACAATAAAGGTCATAGATAATAATAATTATCTGGTTGAAGGCGATGATTTTAAAATAAAAGGAATAGTTGGAGAGGTTTTTAGCGAAAAAGGAATTTCTTTATTGGTAAATGATATTCAAAGCGCACCAGGAACCCAGTTTGACGTATATTATCTGACGCGATTAAGAGCAATTAATGATTTACTCAATGCGTTTAATGTCAATGACCAAGGGAAAGATACGGGTATTTTGAATCTTGTGATGAATGGTGATAATAAAGAGCTAATTTCCGCGACGCTAAACAGTATCAGCCAAAATTATCTCGATCAAAATATCGCTCGGCAGGCAGCGCAGGATGCCAAAAGTCTCGATTTTCTGGAACGTCAGTTGCCCCAAGTGCGCAGTGACCTTAATGCATCAGAAGATGCATTAAATACCTATCGCCGACAGAAAGACTCAGTAGATCTGTCACTTGAAGCAAAGTCTGTACTAGATCAAATCGTCAATGTTGAAAGTCAACTAAACGAATTAACGTTTCGTGAAGCTGAAATCTCACAGCTCTATACAAAAGATCATCCTACATACAAAGCACTTTTAGAAAAGCGCCAAACCTTAGTAAAAGAGAGAGAGCGACTGAACAAAAGTGTCTCTGCTATGCCGGCGACTCAGCAGGAAGTTGCTAGGCTCAGTCGTGATGCCGAATCCAACCGTGCTATCTATATGCAGTTGTTGAATCGTCAGCAGGAATTGAGCATTGCGAAGTCAAGCGCAATAGGCAATGTGCGCATCATTGACGATGCTGTTACCGAGCCCACGCCGGTAAAACCTAAGAAACTCTTAGTAGTGCTCATTGGAATCATATTAGGTGGAGTATTTTCAATAGGTATCGTGCTTTTACGAGTTTTCTTGCACAGGGGTATTGAATCTCCAGAACAGTTAGAAGAGTTGGGAATTAATGTTTATGCAAGTGTGCCCTTATCTGAGTTGGTGAGAAAAAAATCCATTCCTATAAATGGAAAATCTAAAAATAATAAAGAAAACACATTTTTCCTCGCACAAGAAAATCCTGCGGATTTAGCAATTGAGGCAATACGAGGGTTACGCACAAGTTTGCATTTTGCAATGATGGAAGCAAAAAACAACGTATTAATGATATCCAGTGCTAGCCCAGGTGCGGGTAAAACATTTATTAGCACCAATATGGCTGCATTATTATCAATGGGAGACCAGCGAGTACTATTTATTGATGCAGACATGCGAAAAGGTTATGTGCATAAATTATTTAAAGGAGGGTTAGAAAATGGACTTTCAGACATTCTTGTCGGTAAATGTACAATCGAACAAGGTATAAAAAAAGTCCATAGTGTTGGTTTTGATTACATTTCTCGTGGTAATGTCCCACCAAATCCTGCTGAGTTGTTAATGCACCCAAGGTTTCAACAGTTGATTGAGTGGGCATCAAATAATTACGATATAGTAGTAATCGATACAGCACCAATTCTGGCTGTTACAGATGCCGCCGTTATTGGTCGCTATGTTGGCACATCGTTACTGGTCGCTCGTTTCGAGGTTAATACACCAAAAGAAATTGAAATTAGCATCAGACGTTTTGAACAAAGTGGTGTGGCAATAAAAGGCTGCATTCTTAACGGAATACTTAAGAGGTCGGGAAGTTATTATGGCTATGGATATAATCACTACGGTTATTCGTATTCAGATAATAAAACTGAGAGTTAATTAGTATGGTTTTATAAATATTGGTAATAAC